>JANXNM010000675.1 GCA_025354065.1 Synechococcales cyanobacterium 340R_concoct_173_sub
GCCTGCGGTGCCGCCTTTATTTGGGGAACCAAAGCCGATCGTGGTGCGGACTTTGATCATAGTGGGCTTAGTAGTTTCAGCCTTCGCTTGGTCGATCGCCTTTGCAATGGCTTCTGTGTTGGTGTCGCCATCGGGTACAACGATCACTTGCCAGCCGTAAGCTTCAAAGCGCTTGCCAACGTCTTCGGTGAAGGAGACTTCGGTGTCGCCATCGATCGAAATGTGGTTATCGTCGTAGAGGGCGATCAATTTACCCAGACCCAAGTGACCAGCCAAGGAGCAAGCTTCACCGGAAACGCCTTCCATGTTACAGCCGTCACCCACGATGGTGTAGGTGTATTGGTCGAAGATGGTGCAGTCGGGCTTGTTGAAGGTTGCAGCCATATGTGCTTCGGCCATGGCCAAGCCTACAGCGTTACAAATCCCTTGACCCAATGGACCTGTGGTGACTTCGATGCCAGGAGTCATGAAGTTTTCAGGATGTCCGGGAGTTTTGGATCCCCATTGACGGAATTGTTTGATGTCGTCGATGCTTACGCTGTCGTAGCCGAATAGGTGCATCAACGAGTATTGCAGCATGGATCCATGTCCAGCCGAAAGTACGAAACGATCGCGGTTCAACCAAGTGGGGTTCTTGGGGTTGAATTTGAGAAATTTGTCCCACAGGGTAAACGCCATGGGCGCTGCCCCCATCGGTAGGCCGGGATGCCCGGATTTTGCCTTTTCGACGGCATCGATCGCTAAAAATCGGATCGAGTTAATACAAAGCTGTTCGACGGATTGGGTTGCAACGACCATGATATATATTGTGTTTGGGTTGACTAACGGCGGACTCTTGGACCTGAAAGCAAGCAGACGATGAGACTCTAGGTAAGTAGAAATACTCAGAATGATTTGTCCAATCAGTATGCCAGATCATGAGCATTTTTTTGAAAGCTACGATCGAGCAGATCCTATTATTGTGGAAAATGGTATCGATCGAGACGACAAAGCGAAAAGTTTTTCTGATGGTGGGCGAGGGAATATTGGCGTGAGGGTGTTTTGGGGCGGGGCGATCGGCAGCAAGTATCGTAAAATTGTGTAGGCGTTTGATGTCAAATTTTGAGGTCAAATCGTGCGGATTCCTTATGATGCTGTGATTCCAGATGGGAAAATCACTCGTTACCTTACTAGTGCCTAAACCTCGGAGTGACAAGTCAAAGTTCCTAGGGAAAGCAGGATTTACCTTGAATAATCCAGATGAGTTAAAACTAGCACTCCAAGAACAAGCCGTTTCTAATGAGGCGATTGAAGAACGGACTGATCAGTATGGAACCTTTTATCAGATCCAGTGAGAATTAGTGGGAGTCAATGGAATTTGTCTTCCCATCATTAGCGTTTGGTTGCATCGACAAATTGATGGGAAATTTCAGTTTGTGACACTCGTTACCTGTCTTCGATCGCCTTCAAAATATGCTTCTATATGCGTCGTTTGTGAGCCTATTTGTATTTGTGGGGGATTTTTAAGGTGGATTTATGAAGCGATCGTAAAATCTGTCTCGATTGTTGTGGATAAAATATGGAACTCTGCGGAGTTTAAGAATTAGCTGATTGTGGAACTTTTGTTGGAGGCAGTGGCTTGAAAAGTGGATTTCGA
>JANXNM010000681.1 GCA_025354065.1 Synechococcales cyanobacterium 340R_concoct_173_sub
TCCGCAGGGCATTGAGTTTCGGCCTGAAAGTTTTAATTGGTCGGTGATTCAAACGATGTTGTCGAGGGGCGATCGGCGGTTGGCTCCAATGCTTGAAAAGGTTCGGCATTATGGTGAAACGTTGGGCAGTTATCGTCGAGCATTTAAAGATCTCAAAGGCCAGCTTCCAGACATTGATTTTTATGTATATGCAACTTGGCCGCAAGATCAGGTTTTGCCTTGGAGTCATTTGCAAGGACCATTGCCGGTTCAGACGTTGCAGAAACATTTGGCTAGTGCGGTTGGAGTATCTTCCATATGAATCAACCGATCGGCCACATCCAGAATCCGGTTATCATGCGTCACTATCCCAATCGCTGATAATACCGCTTTTAGTTTACTAATAGTTCTATTTATTCATATTGAGTTCGCTTCAAAAAATAAGACTCACACGAATTAAAAGCGATCGCTTTTCTACACCAGGAATAGAAACAGCGATCGCAAATTACTTAATACTGAAACAGTAAGATTGATATGAACAGTGCTTGTTAGAAAATAGATATTGGGTTAATCCATCCGTTTTTTAATGGATCACCACCTTGGTAGCCCCAACCATTATTAAAAGATTGTGTTGCAAATCCAAGATGCAGATGAGAATTGTTTTTCCAATATGCAACCTTACCGATAACATCTCCACGCTTTATAGTCCTACCTACTGGGACTGATGCATCAATATGACCATAGTAACCATACAATCTAGAATAGCCACCACAGTTCGTATGTTCGATGATTGTAAACCTATTCCAAATATCAAGAGTGCTCGATAGAGTTCGAGCAGTCTTTACCACGCCATCACATGCAGCTTTAACTTCACTTCCTGATGGAACTGCATAGTCAACTCCTGTATGCTTAATATCGTCTCCCTTACCAGCACAAACTCCACCAAACAGGCAGTTTGGATTTTTGGAGTAAGGCACTTCTAAAGGGAATAATGCGCGGCTAACTGGAGTAGATCCAGAAGACCAGTTTTGAGCAATTGTTCCATTGCAACCATAGATTTGTAGAGATGTACCCGCAGTCCCGGTCTTTCCATTCTTCACATCCAAACACTTATTACTCACGGGATTACGAATTTGGCCTGAACTTGTGACAGTCCACCTCTGTGCAGCTGACCCATTACACGTGTAGAGCCACACAGGTTGTTCATCCTTGTAAATTAGCCCATTTTGGATATCTAAGCATTTCCCAGAAGCATTTCTAATGGTTTCCCCAGAAATTTGCCATTGCTGCGCTGGACTTCCATTGCAATCCCAAATCTGGATCGGCGTACCATCTTTAGAAGTATATCCGTTCTGAACATCCATACATTTACCACCAGCATTTTTGATGGCATTGTAGGAATTTTGGGCTTCAGCAGGTGAAGGGACAAATACCCCGAAGACTAAAGCAAAAACTGAGAGGGAACTCAAGAATGACAGTGGAGCAAGAAAGAAGTCGAATTTCTTAGGTGGTGATTGCATTGATTTTAAGTCTTTTGGTTGAAGGTAAATGAATTAATAGACAACAGTTTCTATCCACACAGTAAAATTCAGTGATTTAACGGATGGAAGTGTTCATTTTTTACTTTCGCTCGATCGCTTGTGTTAGCTTTTGAACTTGAATAAATGGTGTCATGGCCTTAAGGCTTTAGTCAGCACACAATTGTTAGCGGTACAGGGAAAACATGTTATTTTTTGTTAGTCAAGTCAGATAACTAGTTAGTTTAATGATTCAGCAGCAATCTAATGGAGACAGTCAGAACTTTGCCGAGGCTCGTCTGGATTGGGAGGTAGAGCGTTTAGTTAAGGATCTTGAAGGATTTGAAAAACGTCTACTAACATCAGCAGAAAAACGCAATCTGCAAGCTATGCTACTCGGCTTATCTGGATCTCAAGCACAGGAAAGGATGGGAGTCGATAAAAGAAATAGAGGGTTAGATGGCTATTTTACCAAAATCAGGAGAATGGTCGAATCTTTCTTGGGTTTAGAGAGCAACGCTTTAAGGACATCCTATGATTTCGTTAATGCACTTGGGTCATATCGAAAAGATCAGGAATCCAAGCAAGAATTTGAATTACTTGGGCACGATCGCCTCTCAATCCCAATAAAAAACGAAAATATTGCTCCTAACACAATATCTACATCGTTTGACTTACTCAGACGAGAATGCGACTTAATCTTAACGGAACCCGAGAATATTGATCCACCGACTAATATAGATGAACCTAAATATTTAGAAGATACAGCAGATAGTTTTATAAGAAACAACTCTAATTCTACTAATCCTCAATCTATTATTCAACAAGAAATTAATAGAAAACTAGACTTATATGCGAACGTTGCTAGAGAAAAGTTATATGGGGTAGATATATATTTATCTAAGCTGGAGGAATACTTAAATAATAAAGAAGATTGGTTGATCGGCGTAGTAGGTCAGGGTGGAGTTGGCAAAACTTCTGTAGTTGAGAAGCTAGTTAGAGAGCATGGAGCAAAGCTAGGTTTTACTGAATTTGCATGGGTTACGGCAAAGAGAACATTTCTACGAATAGAAGATTTATCAAAAGAAAATATCAGCAATTCTTCTATAAATCTTGCTTCCGTAATTACAAGCATAGCTAATCAGCTACAAATTACTCTACCAACCGATCCAAATATTGATAACTTGCTTGGATATTTATGGATTCAGCTTAAGTTAGGTTCATATCTCATTGTTATTGACAACTTAGAAACACTGGATGAAGGTGAGCAACTGCTTCAGGGATTTAATCCATATGGGTATCTTCCTTCAAGTAAAATAATTTTAACGTCACGCGGTAGACTTCAGCAAAACAATAATCGTATTCGAGAAGTTATTTTAAAAGGCATAGACTTGCAGTCTACTCTAGCCTTAATAAGGTACAAGGGAGATCATGTTGACCGCGTTGTCACAGCAACCGATGAAGAGCTTCTTCCTATACGTGAGATAAGTGAAGGCATACCACTTATCATATTACTGGTCGTAAATCTAATAGCAACTAATACTCAATTAAGTCTTGAACAAATTATCGATAGAATAAAAAATGAAAAAAACTTTTTTTCTTATCTTTATGAGAAATCATTAGAATCCATTTCAAATGAAGCACTAAATATTTTATACGCTATGTCTGAAATGAGTTCAAATTCGAGCATTTACCATGACAACTTGAAGGATCTATCTAATCTTAATGATAATGATTTCAACAATTCTGTCTCAGAATTAATACGCTCCTCATTACTAAACAATGTTTCTAGACTTACAGACCAACCCAGATATTCAATACATAGTCTTCTTTACGAATTCTTAAAGTTAAATTGTTAAACATCTAATTAACTTCAATTTAAAATCAAAAAATATGACTACCTTAGCTGAAAGAAAAGAGATGATTGATCAAAAATTTCATGGCGGTAATAGGAATTTAAGAACCCTTCAATTTCATTTGGATTCTTCAGAAGAAGATACGATTATTGATGATGTCTTTGTGTCGATTCAAGACAACTTGAACAATCCTAATGCGTTGGATAAGTGTAATTTAGTTATAAGTAGATTTACTTATAAAGCTATTCAAACCAACTATTCAGCTAAATGGTTACAGATAATAGAGGAACTAATTACAGCTTATGATAATTTAAGAAGAGAGTTACCATGTCAACTGTATATATCGAAATCATCATGTCTAGGGCAATTTCAGACATTCGATAACGAAATTGAAATATGTCTTAAAACGGCTACTTTAGTAAGTAGAAACGACCTAGAAAAGATTGAAGCTTTAATTAAACTTGCTTATTATTATGATGGGATTGGTAGTTATTCACAAATGGAACAGTCTTTGATCCAGGCTGAATCAATATGTAAGATCTCACTAAGTGAACATATATACATAGCTGATATATGGTGTGCACTAGGTTGTCTTAAGTTTATTACCTTCGATTTAAATGTTGCCATGAAATATTTTCAGAAATCATTAGGCGTTTTAAAAAATTTAGACAGGATAAATGATAATTCTATTTCAAAAATTAAATTCGCAAAAACTTATAGTACTTGTTTGCATTACATGGGACGGATAAAACTTGAGAAACATCAGTTTAAAGAATGTATTGATTTTTATATCCAGTCTGAATGTAAATTAGTCGATTTCTGTAGAGATTATAAGATAACTCAAGATGTCGGTGCAACAGCTTTCTACCACTTGAGAGTAGCACAGGTACTTGATCTTCTAGGTCTTACTAAGTATGCAGATTATCATTACCAGCAGAGTAAACATTTCTTTGAAACAGAAAATCCTTATCCTTCTGGATTATCACAGATGACACTTGCCATATCAAAACAGGAGGAACAAATAAAAAAATCTATTGAGGAGAACAGTAGAATAAGCTATGGCCGTGGTTACTTAATGTCTAGTATAAAACTGTTCGTAATCTATTGTAAGAGCTTAAAATTACACTTAGCTTTCGCACTAATTGTGAATATCTTCTTTAAACTCCTAACAGATAAATTGATTAGCTTTAGATATGTACTAATTTTATTAAAACAAATATTCCTGAGTTCCTATGGATTAGGTATTTATACTAAGTTGAAGATTGTACAGCTTAAGTTATTGAAATCAAATGAGATATTAACTGTATGTCCATGCCCGGATCCCAAATGCAAAGAACATACCCCTGTTAAGTCAATACTCTGAGCAGTTTTTAAAAAGCTCTAAGCCTCGAACCCTCATTCCACCATTAAGTAAAGTCTTCTTTCAAAGTCAGCCTTACCCCTAACTTTGAAAAATTGCTCAATTCTTGAACTTCAAGGCATGAAAGCCTTAGTAGCCGTTCTAAAAAATGTCCGAAGCATTATTAAATAAACAACTTTTTAATCTATGAAGCCAAAGCCCTACAACTTTTCAATGTAATGAAAGCACCGAAACAAGGCGATCGTGTAAATCAAGCCTTTGAGCAACGATCATAAGTTTAGATGATACTGGTATCACGATTTAAGGGATATAGGAATGGCAGTTCTACAATCCGTAGCTGAACTATCGATCGATGATCTTTTGCAGTTAAGTTTTGGAA
>JANXNM010000687.1 GCA_025354065.1 Synechococcales cyanobacterium 340R_concoct_173_sub
AGCGATCGCACCATTATTATGATTGCTCATCGTTTTGCCCCATTGCGCAAGGCCGATTTGATTTTGGTGATGGAGAAAGGGGTGGTAGTGGAGCGCGGGACTCATGATGAGCTAGTGCGTAAAAAAGGTGCCTACTATGCTCTTTACGAGCGCCAGAAAGCTGCCGCTTAGTCGTAGTGCTATCCCTAATTTTGTAGCAATTGTTAATCAACCCGAGGTTCAGATTTCTGTTCCACGGGGGATTTTTTAGATACGATAGACCCTGTTACCCCTTGCATCTTCAGCTCAAGCCCATGACTCTTCTTACTATCGGACTAAATTCAGACTCCTGGACGATCGAAGACGTGAGTGATGATGTGCCACTTACGTTAGAGATTCAGCATCGGCTTAAAGCTTGGGGCTACGATGTAGGAACTCCCGATGGCGATTGGGGGCCGACAACTCAGCGGGCTTATGGCGCGTTTGCGAAAATCTATAAGTTTGACGATCGCCAATTATCTCCGGCTGCCGCACGTCAACTCCTCAAGGACGTAACACCCACCATTGCGACACCCCCTGTCACCCCAACGCCAAAACCTGTGATGCCGAAGATGCTCCGGGACGTGGGCGCGCAGTTGATCACTTGGCCGATCGCAAACCTGAGGGATAATGTAGCGCTAGCATTAGATATTCAGCGCCGTCTAAAAATCTGGAATTACAACGTAGGTACACCCGATGGAGATTGGGGTCCAACGTCGCAACGAGCCTATGCTGCCTTTGCTAAAGACTATTCACTCAAAGACACAGAACTATCCTCTGTCGCGGCTCGGCAATTGCTGTCGAATCCAACCCCGCCGAAAGTTGTCAATCCCACACCCGTTGTGGTGAAGCCTGTTGAAGTGAAGCCGATCGCACCCACTTCACTCAAAGCATTGGCCGATCAAACCACCAGTTGGCCGATCGCCTCTCTAAGATCTAATGCATCATTCACCAAAGAATTGCAGCAACGCCTAGCCGTCTGGGGACAAGCGCCCGGTGCGGCTGATGGTGATTGGGGCGCTAACACTAATGCCGCATACAGTGCATTTGCAAAAGCCTTCAAATTTGAAACCGACAAAATTTCCCGTGATGCCGCGCTCAAATTACTGGAAGTGCCGCCTGCTGTAGTGCCGCCTACTGTCGTCATTAAACCTGTTGAAGTAAAGCCTGTTGATATTGAAACCCCGATCGTTCCGGCCCCAGCACTCCCAGCCAATCTACGTCTTATATCCCAAGGTACAAAAGATTTCCCGATCGCTCAAATTGTCACTAGCCTTAATCTCGCTAAAGAAATCCAGTTCTCTCTGTCAGCCATAGGATATGACATCGGGACAGCGGATGGACAATGGGGTCCACTGAGTCAGAAATTTTACGATCGGTTTT
>JANXNM010000691.1 GCA_025354065.1 Synechococcales cyanobacterium 340R_concoct_173_sub
AGTTGTCGGCCATCAAAGAAGGCCCGATCGAGGAATGGTACAGCAAAAGGTTTGTTAACTAAGGCACTGCCCAAGAGCGTTGGGGCTTCAATAATATTGGTTGGGATGTTTGCATTACCATCTCCTGCACCAGTGACATTACTGGAGGAAGGTAATAACCAATTGTCAGTAGATGAATTTTTCAGGGCAAATCCGGGAAGGTTACGAGGTTTGATCGCAACGCTGCTTACCTTGAAGTCCTTAGTGGGGAAAACCTGTCGTTTTTCATCAGGGAAACGAGCAATAGTTGGAACAGGATTTGAGCCTGACAATGATAGGGGAAAAGGGTTCTTATTTAAAGACTCACCGCTAAAACTTGGAGATACCTCTTTGTCTCTTCCAGCATAACTATCACTTTGGACGGGCTGAAACTTATAGCTAATCAGTGACGACTGAACATAAGGGTCCATGATGTAGGATTCTTTGTCCGTGCTCTTCAACCCCAACTTTATCTGAGCCGCAGTACCATCAACAACCGGATAGCTTCCGGGTTGACGAGTATCAACAGTACTGGTGACAGCACCGCCCAAGTCATGTATCTCCTGAGGGAAGATGTAGTACAGGGCCGGGAACTTCGGCATGACGACAGGGCGTGCCTGAGGGAGTGGGAGTACCGGATTTTCATCAGAAATACGGTAAGTACTTGTATTACTGTCAGTACCGTCAGTACCTACAGGCGTCTTCAAATCGTAAGAGGATAGGGGTGGAATATTCAAGGCCCCACAAAGGCGAGATAATCCTAGGCGTGCTCTTGCTAATCTTTGCGCCTTTACCGCATCTAACGCTGACGAAGGTGAGAAATCAACGTCCGCTTTAGGAGTTCCGTCAGGATTGGATATCGCTTTAGCCGTGCCGTCATCGTTGACTGATACATTTGGACCTTTAGTCGCATCATCTACCCGTAAAGCGCCATCGTCTATTGCAAACAAGTCTGGATCGCAGGCAGATGGATAAACAGCAACTTCAGGACTACCTCCTCTGGAGGGCAATTCAATGGCGTAGTGACCAAACGAGGGAGAGGGGCGGAACCCAAAGGTCCGATCGCGTCGAATCTGGAAATTGAGCATAATTAGCTCAGCCATTCTCAGCTTGCTATTATTAAATGCCTCAACCCCATACCCGCCGCCGCCCGTAAAGTTATCAGTATATCTCTGTCTTAG
>JANXNM010000698.1 GCA_025354065.1 Synechococcales cyanobacterium 340R_concoct_173_sub
ACCACAAGTTTTGAAAATGTCGGCGAGGGTTGGGGCGATCGAAGTAAGACCGTAGGTTGAAGGATTAACGATATTTTGGTGAGTGAAATGACGGTGGATGATAGAAAAACGATCCCAATCTGCCATTTCAATATTAAAGACCCGTAGAATTACATCAATTAGCCAAGGTGTTAGTGAGAATTGGAAATAAATGGGCTGTTTTAGATATACGGAAGCTTCCTCAATCACCCGTTGGACATTGTATCGATCGTGTCCTGTGACAATATCGCGCCGATCGCCCCCACTTGGTGGATTGTCTACCAAATGACAAACCACTTGAGCAATATCGTAGGCATGACTAAAGTGAAAGCTCGCATCTGCTTTTAAAAACCGTGCTAGTTTCATCCACTTGACTACACCAGGTAAGCCTGCGGTGATGTGTGACTTAGGAAAGCGATCGTCTCCGCCAAAGACCAGGGTGGGATAGATGGTTGTAATTTTGGACTTTAACGGCGACTGAAGTAGCTTCTCGTGGCATTGATATTTTGTACGGATGTAATCGGTTCCAAGACTTCCAGCTTCAGGAAGAGGCTGATTATCGCGATTGAGGATGCTGGCGGTGGAGAAGTAGAGGATTTGTTCACAACGATCGCCGGACAGCAGATCTATTAGTTCTAATGTTTTAGTGACATTGATGGTGTAAGTCTCTTCTGCGTCGCCCCAGGATGTCGCGATTAAAATAGCACTATCCATAGTCAGCAGTAGCTCACGCTGGTCTGCGATCGTACGCATGTCGCCTTGAATAAGATGAATATTAGGCCGAACTTGGGGATCAAATTTGAGTTTACTCGGATCTCGGACGAGGAGAAAAATCTCGTGGTCAGTGTTTTGGATGAGTTGATCTGCGATGTAGTGGCCAATGCAACCGCTGGCACCAGTCACGAAAATACGCTTTGAAGTCATGAGCCGAGGAATCGAAGAGAATGGAACCATTCAAAATTTACACCGTTCTTAGGAGTAATTACGAATTCTGTAGGTTGTTATCTTAAACAAATTAATTTAATCGGACAACTAACCTAAAAGGCCAGACTAGAATTAAACCTAGTCTGGCCTTTTGATTACGGGATTGACGAGATTCGAACTCGCAACTTCCGCCGTGACAGGGCGGTGCTCTAACCAATTGAACTACAATCCCTTGCATTTCTGAGTTTGACGAGTGGCTCGCTTTCCTCCTACATATGTAATACTGCCAGATAGCGACGGGGTTTGTCAAACATTTTAATTGGGAATCTAGATTATGCGATCGATCGCCCTGATTAATGAACGGATTCAAGCGGGTCGGGCCGTAATTTTGACGGTGGAAGAAGTGAAGGCACGCGTTCAGGATCAAGGGGTTCAGGCCGTAGCGGCGGCGGTAGATGTGGTTACAACTGGAACATTTGAGCCGATGGAGTCCTCAGGAGCAATTTTGAATCTAGGGCAGACGGATCCACCGATTAAAATACGACAGTGCTGGATAGATGGCGTTCCGGCTTATGCAGGCTTTGGAGCAGTGGATTTGTACTTAGGAGCCAGCCAGATGGCGGAGTCGGCTGGTGAGGGGGAAGACGAGGGGGGCGGACGACAACGAGGGGGCGGACATGTGATTGAGGACTTGGTGGCGGGAAAGGCGGTGTCGCTGCGGGCGATAGGTCAGGTGACGGATTGCTATCCGAGATCTTTGTTTGAAACAACAATTACCCGCGATCGGATTAATCAGTTCTATTTATTCAATCCCCGCAACCTCTATCAAAATTTCATTGTGGGCGTAAATGGTGGAGAACGTCCTCTTTATACCTATCTTGGGATACTTCAGCCACGCTTGGGGAATGCGGTATTTTCCAATCCGGGTTCGGTATCACCCTTGCTGAACGATCCAAATCTGGAATCGGTTGGAATTGGCAGTCGAATTTGGTTGGCAGGGGCACAGGGCTATGTGACGTGGGAGGGGACGCAACATTTTCCATTGCAAAAGCGGTTGCCGAATGATACGCCTGTGGGTCCGGCTGCGACGTTAGCGTTGATTGGGGATGCAAAGCAGATGGATTCTAAGTGGGTTCGGGGTTGCTATTTTAAGGGCTATGGGCCGTCGATGATGTTGGGGGTGGGGGTGCCGATTCCGGTGTTGAGTGAGCAGACGATCGCCTACTGTTCAGTTTTAGATAAGGATCTGGTGGCTCCGATTGTCGATTTCTCGATTCCGCGCCGGGTTCGTCCGACATTTGGGTTGGTGAGCTATGCACAGTTGAAGTCGGGGAAGGTGAGTATTGACGGGCGGATGGTTCGGGTGGCTCCGTTGGCAAGTTTGTATTTGGCCCGAAAGGTGGCGATCGCGTTGCAAGAAGAGATTCGATCGGGACGTTTTTTACTGTCGGAACCTGTGGCGAGTTTGCCCCGAGATCGGGTATTTATTCCGCAGGATATGCGAGGAAATTAAGGACGTTGGTATAGGGCCGATCGAAGGTTATCGTGTTTGTAAATAGTATTAACCTGCCGTCACCATCCACACCAACATTGCCAATAGCCGATCGATCGGTTCCAGCGGATAATCGGCCAAATCTATTGTCACGATATTGCCTTCTAATTTCAAAAAGCGCCAAAGGGTGCCACTGGTCACACCACCATAAATCGTTTTAATTGATGCATCATTTTCTGCATTAAACCTCGCTGCTGCAACCATTTCAGCCATACATTGAGGAACACCCAATTTTAAATCTGCTTTCTTTGCTTCAACTAAAACGACTACCGGAGATTCGATCGCATACAATTCCGGCGATCGGCTAATCAAAAAATCACAAATTCCATTCAATCCAACACTCGCATCCACCGTAAAGTCTTCGCCAGAAAACAGCGCTATTTTCTGCTCCAAAATCTCCCGAACCTCGACTAAAAGCGGAGCCACAATCATTTCTGAACGAGCCTTCTCACTGCCCGTAACCGTCGCTAAAGCCAAGGTTCGTTTTAAAAAGCCCGTTAGAATGACATCTGGAGTAATGGGTGCCAGATCTGTCGGAATAAACCGATCGCCCTCCTTGGTCATGAGTCCGAAGGCTTTTTTGACTTGGCTGACGGAAGTGAAAGCGCTGTATGGCATCAGGGTGTTGGCAATATAAAAGAGTAGGAAAGTAAGAGATAGGTCATGGTGACTTTACCTACTGTTGAGATTCACTAGTATAAAATAGATTCAATATCAGGATAGTTCAGTCTAATTATAAAAAAGAGAAGGCAGTAAACCCTCTCTTTTAAATCAACCCTGGAAACCTACTTACTAGCCATTGCCGGAATTTGTTCATTATTAGGAACGATCGGTTCATCGTCCGGTTGCAAAGAAGTACGGGTAATAATTCGTGAGCCTCGGTTTTTAGTGAAGTAATTCCAAGCCCACTGAATCATAACCACTAATTTGCTATCGAATTGAATCAGGAAGTAGATATGCACCACGACCCAAGCCAACCAAGCAAGGAATCCACCAAACTTGATAAAGCCTAGATCCATAACTGCTTCATTATCACCAATCACAGCCACGCTACCAAGATCGATGTACTTAAAGGGTTGCTCAAAAGGTTGCCCCTTCGCCTGTTTAACCAGTAGCTCAGCCATATATTCGCCTTGTTGCATGGCCACACCCGCCACACCGGGCAGCGATTTATCCCCTTGGTGGGCGAAGTTGGAGAGGTCACCAATGACGAAGATTTCAGGATGATTTGGGACGCTGAGATCCGGTTCTACAATAACGCGACCAACCCGATCGAGCGTTGCCCCCGCATGAATTTCCAAAATTTTGCCCATTTCCGATGCTTTCACGCCTGCGGCCCACAGGATAGTTTTTGCCGGGATGTCATGGCTTTTGTCGTCTTTTAGATAGGTGACTTGACCGTCCGTAACGTTAGTGACTCGGGTGTTGGTGCTGACGGTGACACCGAGTCGGACAAGGCCCGCATCAGCTTTGACAGACAGTTCTGGAGGATAGGGCGGTAGAACCCGATCGAGTCCTTCTAGGAGCAGCACTTGGGTCTCTGAAGGATTAATTGATGCGAAGTCATCCTTCATGGTTTTGTAGGCCAGTTCCGCGATCGCCCCGGCCATTTCTACGCCTGCGGGTCCAGCACCAATGACGACAAAGGTTAACCAGGCTTTTCGAGCTGCGGGATCAGATTCTTTTTCAGCGGCTTCAAAGGCTGAGAAAATCCGACGGCGAATTTCGACCGCATCTTCTAAGGTCTTTAGCCCCGGTGCAACATCTTTCCATTGGTCATTACCGAAGTAGTGATGGCTCGCTCCGGTTGCGACGATTAATTTGTCGTAGTGAACATCTTGGCTCAGGAGCTTAACAGTTTTGGTGGCGGGATCGATGTCTACGGCTTCGTCCATTAGAACACGCACATTTTTGTGTTTGCGAACGATCGATCGTAAGGGTGCAGAGATGTGTGAAGGCGAGAGCGATCCGGTGGCCACTTGGTATAGCAAGGGTTGAAAGAGATGGAAGTTGCGTTTATCGATTAGGGTGACATCGACATCAGAACTTCCGAGGGCTTTGGCTGCGTAGAGACCGCCGAATCCTCCGCCGATAATGACGATCTGTTGCCGTTTTGATTGCTCTGCCATGGTTAACCTGTCCGTTGGGATAAAACTAAAAGTGTTAGCGCGATGTGTCTTACGCTTAGGATCAATAGATTTATTGTTGCCCAATGTAAGGAATTAAGAACTTCACTTTAGCGGATTTTTTAATTTTACTCCTACGATCTCGGTTGATTCGTAAAAATCCCATGAGTTTTGTGGAGTTACCTAAAGGGATAAGACTCTTGAAAGGGCTACGATCGCGCTGAAATAGGGTAAGAATTTGCTTAAGCGCGATCGGCGGAGTGAGGGTTACTGGACGATCGCTTCGGCTTCGATCTCGACAAACAGCGTGGGATCAATCAATCGGCTGACTTCAATTATGACGGTTGCGGGCCGAATTTCTCCGAAGACTTCACCGTGAGCCTTGCCGACGCTTTCCCAGTCGTCGATGTTGATCAGATAGATGCGGGTTTTGATGACATCGTTGAGGCTGGCTCCAGCTTCACTCAGCACCTCTTTGATTGTCTTAAGAATGCTGACGGTTTGTTCGTAGGCGTTGCTGCCGGGGGCGGTAGTGCCGGAGATTTGGATGCTAGATCCGATACGGACGGCGCGGGAATATCCGATTAGGGGTTCCCATTTTGAGCCAGTGGAAATGTTTTGTCGTGTCATGATTAATCTAGGGTTCTAGAGTTTTACGGTAAATTACTTTTCTAAATTATGGTTTGTATTGATTTCTAGCACAACTGTGAAATTGTTTAAACCTACGAAATCGATCGTAAATGCATTGTTTAAATGATTTGATTCATTGCTTCTCTAATTCATTACTTGTATGTAATAAAATAAAAATCCTCCTGCATTGAGGAGGGTTTAACAAGATTCAAATCAAAGCTTAGAAGTTGCCGTTGGTGGCGTTTGCCTTGACTAACCGATCGCTCACAGTAGCAATATCGATTGAACCCAATTCACCTTCGGCACGAGTACGAATGCTTAGGGAATTAGATTCTATTTCCTTTGCTCCGACAACCGCCATGACGGGGATTTTGTCTTTTTCAGCATTACGAATCAGCTTGCCAAGACGATCGCCGCCCAAGTCCACTTCTGCTCGAATCCCGAGTAATTGCATTGCCGCTGCTGTATCTTTTGCAAATTGGACAAAATCATCGCCTACAGGAAGCAGTCGAATCTGTACAGGAGCGAGCCAAGTCGGGAAATCGCCCGCATATTGTTCAATCAGGATACCAATCAATCGCTCTAATGAGCCGAATGGTGCGCGATGCAACATCACTGGGCGTTTTCGGGTGCCGTCTTCTGCAACATATTCCAAATCAAACCGATCGGGCAAGTTGTAATCCACCTGCACCGTTCCCAATTGCCATTCCCGTTCCAAGGCATCCTGGAAAATGAAGTCTAGTTTTGGTCCATAAAATGCTGCTTCACCAATGCCTTCAAAATGCGCCATGTCAACTTTTTCGACAGCATTACGAATTGCACTTTCGGCTTTATTCCAAGCATCATCGGAACCTAGATACTTACTTGGATTTTCCGGATCGCGGAAACTCAGGCGGGCGCGGAAGTTTTTCAATTGCAAACTCTTGAATACGCTGAGGATAAGTTCCACAACACTCATAAATTCTGCATCAAGCTGTTCGGGAGTAACAAACAAGTGAGAATCATCGACAGTAAAGCCCCGAACGCGAGTCAGGCCGCCCAATTCGCCAGATTGTTCATAGCGATAGACAGTACCGAATTCAGCCAATCGCATGGGCAGTTCGCGGTACGATCGCAACTCAGATTTGTAGATTTGAATATGGAACGGACAGTTCATCGGTTTCATTACAAAACCTATTTCTTTGTCTTTCTCTTCTTGGCTTTCTGCCATCATCGGGAACATGTCTTCAGAATATTTCTGCCAATGTCCCGATCGTTTGAATAAGTCAACTTTGGCGATGTGTGGAGTGACAACCGGAAGATAACCCCGCTTGGTTTGTTCGCGTTTCAAGTAGTCTTCCAAGATCGATCGTAATAACGTTCCCTTCGGGGTCCATAAGGGCAATCCAGGGCCGACATCTTCGGAAAAGATAAACAATCCCATTTCCTTACCAATCTTTCGATGATCGCGGCGTTGGGCTTCTTCTTTGCGACGTTTGTATTCATCTAGTTGCTCAGGCGTTTGCCAAGCGGTGCCGTAAATCCGTTGAAGCTGGGCTTTTTTCTCATCGCCGCGCCAATACGCTCCCGCTAAGGATTCAAGTTCGATCGCTTTCGGATCAAGGTCGCCAGTATTCTCAACATGTGGACCCGCGCAGAGATCCCACCACTGATCGCCTAAGTGATACAGAGTGATTGGTTCTTGTAAGCCTTCAAGAATTTCGAGTTTGTAGGGTTCGTTTTGGGCTGATATTCGAGTATGTGCGTCTTCTCGGCTGACTTCTTCACGAGTGACGGGGAGTTTGCGATTGATGATTTTAATCATCTCTTTTTTGATAGTTTTGAGATCCTTTTCAGTGAATGACTCAGGATTATCAAAGTCGTAGTAAAAACCATTTTCGATCCAAGGACCTATTGTAACTTGAGCCTTCGGGAAAAGCTTTTGCACTGCCATCGCCATAACATGGGACGTGGTGTGGCGAATCTTTTTAAGATCTTCGGATTCGCTAGTTTTTGGAAGATGAATTTTTTCGGATTCAGACATGATGTTCTCCAGAAAAGCGATCGGCGATACGATTGCCAATGCTTAGTGTTTAAGCCATATAGTGTAGCGCTTATTGGGTCTGAGCAGATTGTTAGAATTTATTGTGACTTTAATTGTTGTTCTCTAGCCATTAACCTATGGTCGGTCGGAGACCATCGCCCACACATTGAGAGAACAACCCCAATTGAGCATCTGTTGGAATGGGCATTTTGGGAGTGAAGTAAATATCAATGAATTTAGTTTCTGATTGAGTAGGTCTCTGAATTTTAATTTCGCCAAAGTTCTCTAGATGAAGAACGATCGAAGTAGGAAGATATTTCGTTATACTAAAAAGAACCGTAATGGAGCATGGTCTATGACAGTTGTAGAAGTTAAGATGTATGTCAAACAGCGATCGGATGCTTATTGGGTCGGCAATACTCGCATATCCTTGGATTCTGTGGTTTATGCCTTTCAGAATGGAGCTTCACCCGAGAGTATTGTTCAATCTTTTCCGATTTTAAACCTTGAACAGGTCTATGGCGCGATTACATTCTATTTAGCAAATCGAGATCTTATTGATTCTTATCTGACAACGGAAGAAGCTGAATTTGCTGCGATGCCTCAACCCATTCAGGTTACGGCTCCTGATTTATACAATAAACTTATGATCGCTAAAGTCGCAAAGCATTCGGTGAGTTCATGAATGTCCGTTATCAAGCTGATGCTGATTTGGTTCAGGCGATCGTAACAGGTGTATTGCGACGTGAACCTAGAATTGATTTTCAAACTGCGACCCAGGGCGAGTTAGAGGGCATTAAAGATCCTGAGGTTTTATCCCTCGCGGCCCAACAATCTCGAATTCTAATCACTCACGATCGTAAAACAATGCCTGCTGAGTTTGCTCGATTTATTATTGAAAATCAAAGTGCTGGTGTGATCATTATTTCCAGAAAAACTCCGATTGAAATTGTTATTGAAGAATTAGTTTTAATTTGGGCTGTATCTAATAGACATTAAAGGAAATAGTGGGTAGTAACTATATTGAAGAAATCATCAGTTTCCAAACTACATTGCTCACTTTTATTCTTTACTGCCAGCCCTTTTTACGCAATTCTCTCCAGATTAGGCTGATTTCAGGCAGTTATT
>JANXNM010000765.1 GCA_025354065.1 Synechococcales cyanobacterium 340R_concoct_173_sub
GAACCTCTCCGCGTGCGGTCACAACAGCCTGACCCTGCAATTTTATTTGATAGAAAAACACTAAAACATTGATCGCAATCAGCCCATAGGTCATGTAAGACGTGCGGCGGGTCGGATTGTCGTCACCGATCGGGAACATGCGGCTTTCCTAGTTTGATAAGAACAGCTTAAAAATAGCGCACATACTCACACAAAGGGATCGAGAATCTTTTAACAATCAATATATTTGAGGCTTTAACAATGTTTTTCAACTAATGATCAGCGTTTAAGGTTGATTCTGTACCCTAGCTTAGTCAAAAACCCTTCAGCAGCATATCGAGTATAAATATTGGGGTCTTGGAGTAGTGGGAAAACCTGCGGTGCCGCAGATCGAGCATGTTCTCCCATACGGATCATGCAACCTGCAATTGCACCGCGAGTAATTGAATTACGATCTCTCAGTAGGGGTGTGATGTATGAAAGCACACCCTTAGTAGAAGTCGAGCGACCAATACTTGCAAGCGCACAGCCTGCACCCGCACGCACTTGATAAGTTGGGTCTTTTAACATAGAGATTAATTGAGGCATTGCAGGTTTTACATAAGAATCTCCCGGCTCAATGACATTACTAAACCCAAAAGCTGCCGATCGTCTCACCATAGGGTCAGGATCTCTCAAAGCGCTGAAAAGATAGGGCAGGGCACTTTTTTTAGATGGTCCCATTCTGCCTAAATAATCAACAGCACGTTCTCGAAGTTGAGGATTAGAGCTTTTCAGCATCACTAGACAATCCGGAATACTCTGTTGGTCAAGGCATCGATTGGATTGCTGGATTTCCGCAGGAGTTATGGCAATTCCACTTGATGCACTCAAACAGACGATCGCCGGGACCAAAAAGAAAAGCTTCGATCGCATCTGCAAGAACTCCATTATTTCTCTGACAGTATTAAGATGCCCTAAAACAATCTGTTATTCCCAACCTCACAAAAAAGCATCTTCAGATTTCTCCAAAAATGCTTTCAAACTACTTAAATTTCACATAGAACTTAAGTACTCATACGGCCAATGATGCGTTGAACAATGTCCAAACCCGTCACCGCTTGCCATGCAAAAAGACCCACGATCGCACTATTAAGCGCAATATGCGAAACCCTGGCCCACTCCACCCCTTTCTGCATCAGAGGAGTCAACGAAGCCGACACCGCGATCAAACTCGCCATGCCCAATCCCGCAATCAAATGCGATCCTACAAACAGCTTGCCATTATTGATATAGGTCACAGCCATGCCACCAACAGTTCCCAATACCATCAAGGCCAACACCGTCGCCCCGATCGCATGATGCTTGTCCTTAAACTTGCCTGCCATCAGCGCCTTCTTCTCCTCACCTGTGGCCGATCGAGTCCTGCGCCACTGCAAACCTGTATATCCCGCGTACAACGTCAATCCCAACACGACCCACATCAAAATTGGATGGGCAAATTGACTATAAACC
>JANXNM010000777.1 GCA_025354065.1 Synechococcales cyanobacterium 340R_concoct_173_sub
ATACGGATTGCTTCGCACAACTGTTTGTCGTTGTCTGCAAATTTCCACGGAGGAAAATCTCATGTCTCACTTTAGCACTCTGCGCACTAAGGTTTCGGACGCTGAAATTCTCAAGAACTCTCTACGGGACTTGGGCATTACTACTAAGACTGAGGCGGATGTCCGGGGTTACAACGGTCAGAGCATACGCGCTGACATTGTGGCAGTTCTCGAAGGCGAGTACGACCTAGGCTGGTCTCGGAACACAGATGGTTCGTTTGATCTCATCGCTGACCTGTGGGGCGTTGCGAAAAAGCACAACCAGACTGAGTTGATTAACTCCATCAATCAAAAGTACGCAGTTAATCGGACCTTAGCAGACGTTAAGCGTCCTGGTTTGAGCAATGCCAATGTTAAGTTGGTTCTGCAATAATCCCATTCTCTGCGCGTTCCCAAGCTAAACGGGCGGGTTACTTTCGGGTAGCCTGCCCGTTTTTTAGGTAAAGGGGAGATAATAGGCTGAGAGCGGTATTGAAAGGAGTGCGGGATGGGACGTTGGGAGTTAGAAGTCATACATCAGGTAGGCGATCGGGTCCGGATCTGTGGCATTGAGGCAAAACGTCTTGCACGATCGGGGTTCCAGGTGTACGAGAAAGCGGCTAATGATTACGTGACAGATGTCGATCGGGCCTTGGATGCCTACCTCAGCAAAGAATTTATAGCCCTGTTTCCCGACGACGGATTAGTGACCGAAGAAAATAGCGCATCACTATTAAATTTTTGGCAACCCTATCCAAGGTTGTGGTGTATTGATCCCCTTGACGGGACTCAAGACTTTATTAATGGGGATCCTGATTATTCCGTGATGGTAGGAGCCATGGAAAAGCAACAGCCGATCGCGGGCTGGATTTATGCGCCAGAGTATGAAATATTATATTACGGTGGGCGAGAATTGGGACTTTGGCAATCTCAAGGCGGCGAAGCACCGCGAATTTTACATCCCAATTATTTGGATTATGATCCTACTTTTATTATGGGATATAAAGATTTTCAACGCTTTGGGTCAGCATTTCAAAGTGCCATCCCCACTCTGAAGGTTGAAGAGCGAGCGGGCAGTTTTGGTTTAAAAGTTCTGGAAGTCTTAAGGGGGAATGCTGGACTTTATGTTTATCTTAATCAACGGGTCAAAGTATGGGATACTGTTGCACCATTGGCGATCGCCCGGACTGCTGGACTGATGTGTTGTGATTTAAAAGGTCAAGACTTGCATTACACTAGAGATAGTCTTGATTTTGAAAGCCTTGCTCATCGGCAAGCGATCGTGATTGGCTGGCAGCCCCTAGTCGAGACATGGTTACCGAAAATTCAGGAAATAGTCAAGAAAATTACCTAAAGATGCAACTCTTGACTAGAAGAGCGGGCACAATGGGAATACCATACTCTTTCGCGCATCGTCGCATCCATGCAAACCGAAGTTGTCAGTGAATTGTTCCCGCTACTTGCTGCTGCCAACCCTGAAACCTTGGATTGGTTAATGTCAGTGGCCGTTGAACACGAATATCCCGCCGGACGCGCTGTTTTAATGGAAGATGCGTGGGGGAATGCTGTGTATTTCGTCACCTCGGGCTGGGTCAAGGTTCGTCGCCATTCCGGCAATGCAGAGGATGCCGCCACCCTGGCCATTCTAGGAAAAGGTGATTTCTTTGGTGAAATGGCGGTCCTAGATGAATCGCCTCGATCGACTGATGTGATTGCGTTAAGCTCCGTTAAACTGTTGAGCATTGCCGCTGGGCGTTTTGTTCAGACATTATTCAAAGATCCCCAGCTTCACCATCGAATGTTGCAACTTATGGTCCGGCGACTGCGGCAGACTAATTTGCGCTTTCAATTGCGGGATCAAGTGCCAGCCATTAAACTGATTCACACCTTAGTGGCGTTGGCGGATGCCTATGGTGAAAAAGTGGTCGCAGGGGTTGAAATTTTTAATCTTTCGCCAAAAGACTTGGCCGATATTTCTGATATTTCGCCTGAAGAAGCTTCTAAAATTTTGTCGAAACTACAGGAAAAGGGCTGGGTCTTAACTAAACCCGATCGTCAGGTGATGCGGCTTCCGAATCTGCTTCAAATGAATCAACTGCTGAATCGATCGGCTAGCTAGCGAAAACCTTTGTCAGATGCTTCGGGACTACGGCATGATAGAAGGATATTCTTTCTTACATTTTCCATGGTTTTAGCTGTCGCATCTCCAACAATTCAGTACCGCGTCTCGATGCCCCAACCCACTAACCATCGCTTTGAAATCGAAGCTGAGGTTAACGGTGAGTTGGGGTATTGTTTTGAGCTGAAGATGGCAGTCTGGACTCCAGGTTCGTACTTGGTGCGGGAGTATTCACGGCATATTCAGGATTTTGCGGTGCGAGATGCGCATGGGACGTCTGTGACCTGGAAGAAAATTGCAAAGAATCACTGGAGATTGGATACTCAAAATGTTCAGTCTCCGATCGTATTTTCCTACAGCCTTTACGCTAATGAACTGACGGTTCGCACCAACCACCTCGATCGGACCCACGGCTATTTCAATGGAGCCTCGACTTTTCTTTATATTCCTGGACAAGAAAGCGCACCGATCGATGTGACTGTTGTTTTGCCTAATATTTTGTCTGAAAAAAAATGGACGATCGCCACGGCACTTCCGGAAATTAGCCCAAATACTTTTCGGGCCAAAAATTTCGATACCTTAGTAGACAGTCCCTTTGAGATTGGATTGCACAGTAAATTTGAATTTGAGGTGTTGGGGAAGCCCCATGAATGGGTGATTTGGGGGAAGGGAAATGTAGATCCAACCCAGCTTATTCTTGATACTCAAAAAATTATTGAAACCGAGGCCAAACTCTTCGGTGGATTGCCCTACGATCGTTATCTTTTCCTGCTGCATTTGAGCAACGGCTACGGCGGACTGGAGCATCGAGATTCTTGTTCGCTAGTCTTCTCTAGAAATGGATTTAGAAAGCGGGAAAGTTATGAAGATTTTCTAACTCTCGTGGCCCACGAATTTTTTCATCTTTGGAATATCAAACGCATTCGGCCTAAAGCGCTCGAAACCTTTGATTACGACGGCGAAAACTACACCCCTTCTCTTTGGTTTTCTGAAGGAGCGACTAGCTTTTATGACAACCTGATTCCACTGCGGGCTGGGCTGTATGACGCGAAGACCTATTTGAAAAATATGAGTAAAAGCATCACTCGCTATCTCACAACCCCAGGGCGATCGGTGCAGCCTTTGAGTGAGTCGAGTTTTGATGCGTGGATTAAGCTCTATCGCCCGGATTCCAACACGCCAAATTCGCAGATGTCCTACTATCTCAAAGGTGAAATGGTGACATTCTTGTTGGATTTAGCTCTGCGCCGACGGCATGAAAATACTCGATCGTTTGATGATGTAATGCGAAAACTTTGGACCGAATTTGGTCAAAGCGCGGATGGGGAAATTGGATTTACGCCGGGGGATTTAAAACGGACGATCGAATCCGTTGCTGAATTCGATCTCACATCGTTTTTTGGCAAATATCTCGATGGTCTTGTTGATCTTCCGTTTCAAGCGGCTCTGGCTGATTTCGGACTAACCCTCGACTCGAACCTATCGCAAAAACTTCCGCCCCTCCATGGCGCACGGATTGTCCTAGAAAACGGCAAAACTCTGATCAAATATGTGGCCTCAAAGTCTCCAGCCGAACAAGCTGGACTGAATGCCGGGGATGAACTGGTGGCGATCGATGGGTTGCGAATTAATCCTGATTTGCTGAACGATCGGCTTCAGGCCTCCCAAGCTGGAGATACCTTAGAAATTAGCTTCTTCCACCAAGATGAGCTGCTTCAGACTATATTAACTCTGGGTGAGCCTGAAGCGACTCAGTATACTATTGTCCCCCTCAAAGATCCGACTGAAGCTCAAAAGAAACGATTTCACAACTGGCTGGGAATCCCGTTAGACGAATTAAAATGTCGATCGTAATAGGATTTTATTGATGTCTCTTCTGGCTACCAGAATTTGCGGGGAACAGTTTGGCGTCCTCATAGATTTATCTTTAATTCCTGCAAGGGGTTGATTAAGGGAGGGAGGTTGTTTTGAATAGTTGACCAGGTAATTCGTAGATTTACTTGAAAATATTCATGAGCCATGACATTCCTCATATCGCTCATTAGCCGCCAAGGAAGTTCAGGAACTAAAGCTTGAACCTCAGCCGGAATATTAGTCGCGGCTTCACCCATAATAATCAGGTCGTAAAGAACCGCTTTGAGGATAGTTTCATTCTCGCTAAACTCCTGAAAATTCATGCCAGTCGTCCGCGTTTGAATACTTTCAATAGCGTTGAGAATATCTTGGATGCGCTCTTTAGCCGATCTAAAAGACATGAATGACTTCTTCTAAAATCGGTTGTCTAAGATGTTCTTTTAAGGCATCGACTGTACCGAGATCAACGGGGCATTGAAATAAATCTTCCAGATAGTGTTTGATTTGGAAGAACTCGAAGAAGCCAACAGATTCGTCTAGTTCAACTAAAATATCTACATCACTCTGAAGGTTTGCTTGATCACGGGCGACGGAGCCAAAAAGGTTAAGGGCATTGACCCCAAGTTTGCGTAGCTCTTGTTGATGGGATTGAACCAAATCAATTGCGTCTAGCCTTTTCATGCTGTTACTTTGTGATTTTCAACGTTCACAGGTCTCGGCCCATAGGATATTTTATGTCGTAGTTGATGAGGTCGTCGTGTTTTTGTCTGTAAAGCTGAAACAGAGTTCACACCAATCGAAAATTTTTATCAGCATTTAATTCTAGGAGTTCCAATACGCTACGCCCGTTTTATCCCGATCGCCGCTGCAACTACCCTTAGCCTAATCGCTGGTTCTGCTGCCGCATTAATGCCCAGCGATGCAGCCTATGAATACTATGAAAGAAAAATACAGCTTAGAATTACAGACCGATCGCAGTAGTTGTGGCTATTCGATCGATCCGAATAACGTGAAAATTAGCGATGATCGCCGCGCGACGACCGTGACTGTGACCCGTAGTAATCGTGGTGGCACGGGCTGCTATGGTATCCGCTATTTTATGTTGATGGATGTGAATTGTGACAAACAGACGGGACAATTTTTACAGCTTAAAGGCTTCGGACGATCTGCCCAATGGCAGGGTATGGAAATGAATAAGGATGCTGTGAATATTGTTTGTCAGCTACCCAATTAACTCGTTGCTGTTACGGTTGACCAGCAAAGCAAAATCTCGATTTTTAAGATTAGAATCGCTGATCTTGAGTGAATCGGTGCCACACAACATACGATCGCGCCCCTAAAGGATCCCACGGAGGTAAAACGATGTTAAGACGACGATGCTGCGATCGGGCATTCCAAAATTCCAACTAACACCTGTAACAAATCCCTTAAATCAGTTGGAATTCGGAATAGGTTTAAGTCTTGGGTAATGGTTTGCGTCTTGGTATCTAGCATCGCAAATTGCCAAATGTTTCCTAGAGAGACGGCACCATAGAACTTCGACTGGTCGGTCATCCCTATTTTTTCGATCGCAATTAACTCTACTGCCAACTGTGTAAATCCTCGTTGTAAATCTGCGTTTTTGGCCTCAATCACGATCAAAGTTGAAGCGGTCTGAAGTAAATAGTCCAATTCTCCTTTCAATTGATCATTGACGTTTACACAATAGGAGACTTTTGTTTTTGCCTGAGTGTGGTGAATGAGTTCTATCAATACCGGAGCAATCAAAAATTCTCGACGGGCCATTTCGCTAGTCAAACTGACATAGGGTAAGCTATCTTCTAAGCGCGATCGGAGTTCTTCAATTCCACTTAATACCCGTCCCGCTTGCGGTAAATCCATGGCCGTTGCCTGATACTCGTAACCGAAATAACTCAAAATTTCATCGGGTTCAATGTTGAGTTTAAAATAGTCCGCAAAGGTATAAGACTGATCTGATGCGATCGCAGGAAGTTTTGCCATGATAACCTCAATCCAAAATAGTATAAGATAATCAAGCTCAATTTTGTGCCTCCGCGCCTCCTGTCCCATGCAAGCCCGACGAATCGCCCGTGAACTTGCGCTCCTCAGCCTGAGTCAACTCCCTTCAAAACCCGAAAAACTCAACGCGCAAGAGCTACAGGACATCGTACTGGCTGCCATTCGGACTCTTGCGTCAGAAGCCCGCGAAACTATTGAATCAGCCTCTGCTGAGCTTCAGCGTAGTAATGCCCAAATTCTTGACAGTGAGACCCGTGCCGAAGACGTTGAGCGGGCGAAAGTTATGCTGAATGAGGCGATTAAGCTCACTCAAAAAGCGATTAATCGTTTGGGACATTGTTTCGAGATCCCCGAGTTTCTTCAACTGGCCAATCAAAGCGAAGTCCGTAGCTATACGCTGGAAATCGTGGCGCGGTTCGTCAAAGACAATAAAGATATTGACCAAATTATTAGTAATGCCTTGGTGGATTGGCAACTGAATCGACTGGCTGCGATCGATCGGGACATTCTCCGAATCGCGGTTGTCGAAATGGGTCGTCTAGGCACTCCTCCTGAAGTTGCAATTAATGAAGCCGTTGAACTAGCAAAGCGTTACAGTGAAGAGGATGGGCATCGGTTTATCAATGCCGTATTGAAACGGACCTTTGATCAACTGGGCTTAAAACGATCGAATCGAGGCGGAAAAGCCGTGAAGGAAGAAGGAGTAAAAGAGAATGACATTTAACTGGTTCGATCGGGCGGCCCAAGCAGAAGAGCCATCTGTCTTATCTCCTGAAGAAAAAACAATTCCCGCAGCAACTCCAGCCCCAGAAGAAGCGCTAACCTTTGCTAAAGCGGCCTATGAACGGCTAAAGCAAAAGCAGCAGGTGGCGGCAGCAGAAAAATTGGCTCTGGAGTCTGTTGCTGAGAAGGCTGTTTCGGATGCGGGTGATGTTAAACCTGTTGAGCTTGAATCTCCCATCGCTACGATCGAGTCGGCCAGTGAATCGATCGATGAGTCGGTTTCTGATCCTGAACTAATAACCGAGAATGAAGCCCCAGAAATTCGTCCGCTATGGATGCAAACCCAAGCCGAAACTGAAGCTCGACTAGAAGAATTTCGATCGACTGCGATCGTCACTGAACCCGAACCCGTCATTGCCAACACTGCAACGAAAACCGTTGAATATATTCTGCCACCAGATTTAATCTTAGATGATGGATTTTCATGGTCGGCTGAAGTATTGGCTAGCCAAGGTCGTCGGGTCGAAGATATTTCGCTTGAAGAAATTACTTGGCTCAAACGTTTGCGTCAAGGACTCGATAAAACTCGGCGCAACCTAGTCAACCAACTCAAAGCGATCGTAGGTCAAGGCCCGCTCAATGAAGATGCGGTCGAAGAAATCGAATCTCTACTGCTTCAAGCTGATGTTGGAGTCGCCGCAACCGACAAAATTATCGCGGGACTCCAAGCTAAACTACGTCAAGAAGTATTGCCCCCGGACCAAGCGATCTCCTTCCTGAAGCAACTTCTGCGAGACATGTTAGATGCGCCTTACACTACAGGAGGTTATAAACGCGCCTTTTCTCCTGAAAAAGATAAGCTCAACATCTGGATGATGACGGGCGTAAATGGGGCCGGAAAAACGACAACTATTGGAAAAATAACCCACGTCGCCAGTAAATCGGGTTACAAATGCCTAATTGCTGCTGCTGATACCTTTCGGGCGGCGGCGGTCGAACAAGTGAAAGTTTGGGGTGAGCGGAGTGGGGTGGACGTGATTTCAAACCCAGGTCAAAACACCGATCCGGCTGCTGTCGTTTTTGATGCCATCAGCGCGGCCCAATCCCGAGGCACTGAACTGCTGCTAATCGATACCGCCGGACGACTTCAGAACAAAAAAAATCTGATGGATGAACTGGCCAAAGTTCGACGAATTATCGATAAAAAAGTTGGCGATGATGTCCGAATTGAGACCTTACTGGTTCTAGACTCAACTCTGGGTCAAAACGGTTTACAACAGGCAAAAGTCTTTTCTGAAGCTGCACAAATTAGTGGCGTTGTTTTGACTAAACTTGATGGCACGGCAAAAGGTGGAATAGCCTTGGCTGTCGTTGAGCAGCTAGGTTTGCCTATTCGATTTATCGGTGCTGGTGAAGGGATTGAAGATCTGCGCCCCTTCTCTGGCTACGAATTTGTCGAGGCATTGATCAGTGGCTAGTTTCAAATCTCATACATTTTAAATCTCACCTAATAGTTATCTCGTAATCTTAATTGAGACCTACCCATGAATACTGACACTCTATTAGAACTATTTCAACAAGGATTCCGGGTTGCGATTGGCACCACCACCACCCTTGCTGACACCCTAAAAAATCCCCAAACGGCCACCCAAACTTGGACTCGTCTAACCCAAAATCCTACTGAATTTGCTCAAGAACTATTAGATAAGGGCACGGCCACCGAACAAGAAGCTCGTCAAGTTGTTGATAGTATTTGGCCCCAAAATACTCCGCCATCCAGCATCACTATCACTACCACCGCGATCGTCGTTATGCCTGATGTTCAAGCTGAGCTAAAGGACTTAACGATTCAGCTTGCAGCTATCCGATCGGAAATTGCTCAACTTCGATCGGATAGCAATAGTTAGGTCAAAAAATCTGAGATTTTAAAACCCCGAGACATTAATATGAAACGGTCCGCTGCCAAATGCGTTCTAGGCTTTCTACAAATGCCCGTTGCCGCATAATCTCACGGTGAAGATGTAATGTTCGCAAGCTAATCCCGATTAAAATAGCCCCTGGTAACCCCAAGTAAATTAGTTTGATCATCATGGTATTCGCTCCATCAAGAGCTTGAAGAGAGTGGGTGGGAGTTGATGATTCCGAAATGACGGGCACAGACGTATTTGTCGAGACTGTCTGTGTCACCGGACAATCAAGTGATCTACCCTGTTCGATTTTCGGTAAGGAAGAAGGATTAAGAGGCTGGGCGATCGCTGGGACTACGCCAAAGAACAGCGCACAGATCATCCCAAATTGATTTAAAACGCCATTCATAAAACCCCTCCAAAATGTAAAGTGAAGGTCGGACTCCCCTAGATAGTTGCTTTTGCAAATATATCTAGAACCACTCCTTGATAGTAAAAGATCCATCCCATGTCTTGGCGCGGACTTAATAATTGTTCGCTATCGCATCAGAATTCAAACGATCGTAACCGTCGTCTTATCGGTATGCTGTAAGACTTCTTTAACCACTAGGATCTTCCGAATGTTGAATGCGCTCGAATCGAATTTTAGTAATGCCAATCTTAGCAATACCAGTGACTTGCGCGCTCAGCTCGATTCCATCCACCGATCGTCCCATGATGCCGTTGCAATCCAAGTTTTAGCACCACTCAGCACGAGCTATCTACCTTGGAGTACCTCAGCGTTACGCCCCAGTGGTCTGGTCAAAATCTTGAATGAAATTGTGATTAATCGTCGCGATAATATTCTCGAATGTGGCGGTGGCATCAGCACGCTTTACATTGCACGATTACTTAAACAACAAGGCCACGGTCATTTATATACTCTAGAAGATAATCTTGGTTGGATAGAAGTCCTGCAAAATCTATTAAAAGACCAAGGACTGGATGATTACGTAACGCTCATTCCAGCGCCGCTCGTCCCCTGCAATCTAGCGCTAGACGATAATCAGTGGTATGACCTGACGGCGGCAAACGCGATTCTTAAAGAACCTACAATAGATTTTCTGATTGTTGATGGACCGCCCGCCTATGATGAAAAACGTCGTCGTTCTCGCTATCCTGCTCTTCCTGAATTAAAGAGTGTGTTAGCCTCGGATTTTGCTATTGTTCTCGACGACATTAATCGATCGGGTGAAGCTGAAATTATTGAAAAATGGTCTGCTGAATTTGGTCTGGAATTTGAGCAATATTTTTACGATGGTGATATTGCGATCGCTCGATCTCAAGGGGGCTATCACGTCGGCTAACAGGGCTAACTTGTTATTTAGCAATTTACTTTAGACAATTTATTTAGACGGTGATGGGGGTCTGAGTCGCCCCCGTAATTCTTCTTTAATCCTCGCCAAAATAGATTCTTCATCCAGCGAATCTAAAATGCGCGATACCACTGCTTTGGGTCCCGCATCACCCCAGGTTGCCCCATTTGCAAAATAGGCTTTTGCCACTTGACCAATGCCGTAGGTCGAGACTCCGGCCACCCCAGCTTGAGTGATGGCAACCGATACATATGGCGCTAAGGATAGTCCACCCGTCACAGGGGCGCTCGCTCCCAATAAGCTTTTTAAGGTTCCAAGTCCTAGCGTCGCCAGAAGTTCGCTGGCCGTAATGCCCCCCATGGCGATCGCAATATTCTTCAACAAGTTTACCGCGCCTTTTTCCGTCATCGCAATGCCATACAGCTTCGATAATGTCAAAATCACCGCGACATCCACAGCCGCACTACTAATCACATCCAGCACCGTTATGGGATTAAGTGCGACAGCTAAGGCTTTTGTGATCACGCCATTCCAAATCACCCGATCGGCCCCACGATCGCGAATTTTAAGTTTCCGCTGCACAATCTGTTCATTCACCTCATTGGCATAGAGCATCGAATTCAGCGCCACTAATGCTTTACCCTCACGATCTAGAACTTCTAAAATCTTCAGCTTCACCGCATCAATCTGGGGCAATCCTGGCTCCATGACAATCTTCAAACGCCCATCGCTTTGGCGGGTGGCCACTGGAACTAAGGGAGAGGCTGAAGCCATGACAATCTCATCCGCTGAGAGCAATGTTTTAACCCGATCGTCTCGAATTTTTTCATAAATGCTTTGACGATCGGTATCAGGATATTGATCAATTTTGTTAAAAACTAAAATCATCGGCTTGCCCACCTCTCGTAGTGCCGACAATGCCCGATGCTCCACCTGAGTCATGTCACCCGACACCACAAATAATAAAAGATCCGATCGGGCTGCAATTAATTGAGCCAGTGCTGCGCGATTGTCGCCTTCGATTTCATCAATTCCGGGCGTATCGATCAGCTGAATGTGAGCGAATGAATCCAGGGTCACAAGGCGATCCCAGTCCGCTAATTGTTCGGTTTGAGTCACACCATGAATCGCTCCGGTTTGAAACGCATCCCGCCCTAGCAGCGCATTTAACAACGAAGATTTTCCGCGACCTACCATACCAAATGCTGCGATATGAATCACTGATTGATCCAACTTGTCGAGCATAGCTGTCAAACCCGCGATCGAATGCTCTAAGCCACTACGCTCTAAGTCCGTCAAATCTACTCGCTGTACAAGGTCTTGAAGTGCAACCTTTGCTTGTCGATAGTTAAGTTCAGCCTGAATATCAGAAAACTCTACAAGAGCTGCATCCTGAGGGCGATCGTCCCCGACAGACTCGTTCCTGACAGATTGTTTATTATTATTGTTTGAATGTGGAGTTGGAAAAACCATGAAACTAGTATAACGAACCGCAAGAGTTACAGGCGATGTTTCGACAGACTATGCCGGAGGACTAGGCCAAAGAATTTACCAACGCCAAATTCAATTTGCCAAAATTAGTACTGAGGGCAATATTAAGATGCTCCATTGCCATAACCAGCCATTGCACTGAACCTTGAGTGTGGCATTCGTAGTGATTAAACAAAATCGAAAGGCGTTTCTCTAGGTAGGGCTTCACTTTGCGACAAATCAGGACTAGTTTGAGCAGTAAGCTAGTGGTTCCGATCGGACCAAGATTCGAGAGTAAATCAACAAAAACAAAATGCTTCGGTTGAGTTGGGCTTTGGACAATCAAGAAATTCAAAAGCTGACTACAGGTCCGCAGCAGTAAAAATTCATTGAATTCTGTCCCATCATTGTCTGGCAATATTTTCCGCAACGTCTGATGTAACTGGTTATTAAATTGACAGCGGCCATATTCCGGTTCCACAGCGTCAATCAAGTATTCGTATAAATCACCTTTAAACGCCTTAAAGTTCTTCTGCTGATATTGGCTATGAATCATAAAGCGTTCAGCCAGGTCTCGGTGGGTGCAACCGTCACTTACCTTGCCTGCAAATTGCTTTAAAGCTTTGTTTAAATCTAAATCAGGTAACAGCGTCGGGTTGGCCACCGGATGCAGCGCCCGATCGCCCCGTTGGTGAGTAACAGACGATCGACGGACTTGATACGTGACAAACTGGGATAGGTTTAGTTCATAATTGTGCTGCATTTTTTCTTGCAGTGATCGGACAGATTTTTGATCCTCGGTGTTGCTGCCATCGCTGACGAGACAGTGAGGATATAAATAGGGATAGCGACGAATTAAGGTTCGTAGAGGTTGCTGATTTTCCAGCGTTGTTTCGTTTTGCTCTAAAACACAAGATAATCGTTGTAAGGATTGAAACTGATCCGTCTCTCGAAACTGCTGTGTCAAATCGCGTAATCGTCGATTAGCCTTACTACGGGTGAAGTCTATGCGCGTAGTGGGCGCGGATTCTAGAATTGAGATGAGTTGTGGTACCGCTGATTGGGAGTTGGGACGGCTCTGCCAGCGGTTGGTGATAATGTGGATGCAGCGGTTAAGGACAAATTGAAAATCTTGAAACGCAGAATCTGAAAGCACCAAACGATCGAGACTGAGCAAAACCTCGCGATCGTCATAACTGGATCCTTCAATCAACAACGCCCGAACGCGAGCAAGGATTTTATCTGAGCTTTCAGACTGGATTGCCGTCAATAGATGATCATAAATTTTCTGTTCTTCAGAGCCAACTAAACGCGTGTAATGCGAAGTGGGTGGCTGACTTAAAGATGGTTTATCCTGACTATCCATGTGGCATCTCATAATTTCTAGTAAAAAATCCCCGACTCGATCCGATGCAGTACAACCATGCTACTGAAAATCTACTAAGCCCCCTATCAATTTTCATAGACTTCACTCAATCTAAACAGGTTTGTGTAATTTCAGATAGGAGCCAGTTTTTAAACTGGCCTATCATCGGAGAAAAATCAATTGGTTCGTCTTCCTCCTGTTGAGTTAGATTGTTCAGCCCTTCATATCAGCTATTACACTGAAGTTTGGCAGATTATGCAAAATTGGAAGGTTAACTAAAACACTATTTTCTAGTATGAACTCTAATACTTAAAACTTTGCACGGGATCCGGAAAGAGACGGATTTTAGAACATTATTCAGCCATTTCTAGGACTTCAACTTGCGCGATTCTGCGTAGATTTAACACATCGCTCATTTTACGAATCTGGGTAAAAGTTCGCTCCAATTGAGTGTGATCACAGATGTCGATGCCAAGGTCGATGACCGCTGTTTGGTCAGGGTAAGTCTTAACTTGAGCATTTCGGACGTTGATATTGTCGTCCGTCAGACGGGACAATAAGTCTTTCAATACGCCAACCCGATCGATTACTTCAACTTGAACCTCGACTGGATAGGTGGTGGGCCGATCGCGATCGGCAATAGGATTCCAACTTACAGGGACAAGCCTCGCACATTCAACTTTATCGAGATTTGGGCAACCATGGCGATGGATGCTGATGCCATTGCCTCGCGTAACAATGCCTGTAATTGACTCTCCTGGCAGCGGATTACAACACTTGGCTGTGTGATGCAGCATCCCCTCAATTCCTGCAATGGGAGACTTGGGTGAGGCAACAGCGGGAGCGCTGCGAGGATTAAACGTAATTGGATCGGGTTCTAGGATAGCAGGCTGAGCTGACTTAACGGCATCCCGAATCCGATTGATGGTGTGGTTGACGGTCATTTCGCCGTAACCGATCGCCGCTAACAAGTCATCCACAGTACTATAGTTGCTGCGTTCAGCAACCGATTGCATGGGCGGCGACTTGAGCATGGCTTCAAAGCCCGGTTTCCCCATCGCTTTTTCTAGCATTTCACGACCACGGGCCAAATTCTCGTCTCGATGCGATCGTTTATACCACTGCCGAATTTTATTGCGCGCACCGGGGGTGACGACAAAATTAATCCAGTCTAGATTGGGATGAGAATTTTTCTGGGTGAGAATTTTAACAATGTCACCACTTTTTAAGGCCGTATCCAGCGTCACCATCCGACCATTCACATGGGCACCTGCACAATGGTTGCCAACTTCGCTATGAATCCGGTAAGCAAAGTCAACTGGGGTAGCGCCGATAGAGAGCGGCACAACTTCACCTTGGGGAGTAAAGGCAAAGATTTCGTTCTCAAACAGGTCATTCTTAATCGTATCGAGATATTCCTGTGCGTCTTTAAAGTCCGTTTGCCAATCGACCAATTGACGAAGCCAAGTGAATTTCTCTTCATTGCTAGAGGCTGGAACTGGATTAGATCCGCCGGATTCTTTATACATCCAGTGGGCGGCGATGCCATAATCGGCAATATGGTGCATTTCTAAGGTGCGAATCTGCACTTCTAGAGGCTGACCGCCTAACCCAATGACCCCGGTATGGAGGGATTGATAGCGATTGGCTTTTGGTAGGCCAATGTAGTCCTTAAAACGTCCCGGAATAGGCCGGAACATGTCGTGGACGACAGCTAACGATCGGTAGCAATCGTCCTTGGATTCTACGATGATGCGAATGGCAGAGATGTCGTAAATCTGTTCATATTCTTTGTGTTGCTCGTACATTTTTTGATGGATGCCATACAAATGCTTGGGCCGACCCTTGATTTCAATCGTCTTAATGCCCAATTCTGCTAAGCGTGGCCTTAGTAGTTCGGTCACTTCTGTAAGCTGAGATTCCCGATCGCCCCGTCGTTCCGCCACCCGAGTTTTGATTTGGCTGTAAGACTCAGCTTCTAAGTATTTGAAGGCCAAATCTTCTAGTTCCCATTTCATGCTACCAATGCCAAGACGATTGGCCAGTGGGGCAAAAATTTCGCGGGTTTCACGGGAGATACGCTTTTGCTTTTCAGGCGCGAGATGCTCTAGAGTCCGCATGTTGTGGAGCCGATCGGCTAGCTTCACCACAATTACCCGAATATCCTTGGCCATTGCCAAAAACATCCGCCGAAAATTTTCAGCCTGCTGTTCAGTTTTGCTAGAGAATTTAAACTTAGATAACTTGGTGACCCCTTCTACCAAGGTCCGAACTTCTGTCCCAAAGCGCTCTTCAATTTCATCAAGAGTCACAGGTGTGTCTTCTACCACGTCATGCAAGAATCCCGCTGCGATCACTGCACTACTTCCACCCAGATCTCTCAAAATCCCGGCAACGGCTACTGGATGAGCAATATAGGGTTCTCCAGACGCACGAACCTGTCCTTCATGAAGGCTATTGGCAAAGTCAAAGGCTCGACAAATTAGGCTGTTGGCTTTAGATGGATCTTCCTTAGCCTCAACATAGGCCGAAGATCTATCAATCATGCAGCTTCCAAGCCAATCAGGGAGGTCAAGCGTTGGAGTTGGGAGTGGACGGATGGGGAGATTCATAAGTCACTTCACGCGGCGAGATGGCGGATAACAAAGCCCTGTCTCAAAATCACTTGACTGGCTTAAGATCATTATTTAAACTCAAATTTTAGTTCAGATACTATAAAGAAATTCAGTCAATGTATCAAAAGTATCTTGTCTATAGCAAGGAACTATGAATAGTGCCCCTCTAATCGATCGCGATCCCGATGCAATTCTGGACTGTCTCTATCTCCATCAAAATGCTCTAAACCTAGTAACTGAGATGGGTTTGGGGCTGAAAATGATGTCTGAAGATCCGATCGTCTTCTCCGACGGGGATCCCATAAGTCAGAGATGGATGCTCCTCAAAACAATGATTGACGATCGAATTATTCCTTCACTAATGCAGTTACTTAATACTTTTGATCTGAATAATGGTATTCAAGACGACAAAACTAGTATGTTGAACAATCAATTGCGATCGCTCACTCCTGAAGTAACTCGTCTGACTAAATTGCTTCAACTCGACCGACAATTCTGGCAAGCGGCTCGTCAATCCGATCGGATTTTGCAACGCCAACAACAATTCACGCAACACCTGACACAGCTCGCACAGCTTTTAGAAGCGATCGTTCATCATTTAAGTACCTACCACTTAAATTCTGTTGATTGATTCTGTTTATTGTGAGCTAAGGATTTTGAAGTTTAATAACATTCCGATGTGTTTAGGACACGGCACCATGTCCCTATAAATCCAGGTTTCAGAAACCGTAGGCATATAGCTTGCCGTATCCCCAATGCAACTAAAGAACTTGAAGTTCAGAATCTATCCCATAGCAGCGGAAACATTAGCCTTCGCTGCTGCTGGACTGTACAAGCCTTGAATCCACTCCCACTCTTGAGTCAAGCCTTCATGAAGCGATACCTGTGGATCAAACCCTAAAACAGCCTTAGCCTTTGTCACATCGGCAGAGGTATGACGTGCATCGCCCCGTGCTTGATCAATGTAGTTCCGGACGATCGGCTGGCCCATAATATTTCCCATCATATCCAGCACATCTTCCAACACTACCCGACTGCCGCCGCCGATGTTAAAGATCTGACCCTTGGCCGCATCACAGTTGGCCGCCGCTAAATTTGCAGCAACGACATCGCTAATAAAGGTGAAGTCACGAGTCTGACGACCATCCCCAAACACATCGATCGCCTTACCTTCGATCGCTGCCCTATAGAATTTATGGAATCCCATATCTGGGCGCTGACGTGGACCATAGACCGTGAAGTATCGCAAAGAACAAAATGGCACCCCGAAATTGTCGTGATAAAGCGTGCCCATCCGTTCAGTGGCGAGTTTGGTGATGCCGTAGGGTGAAACGGGAAGTGGGGAAATAGTTTCGGACGTTGGCAAGGTTTCGGCATTCCCATAAATGGAAGATGTGGAGGCATAGACCAGGCGCTTAAGATTTTTAGCGTCTTTTGCTGCCTCTAGAATCACCTGTGTGGCATTGATATTGCGTTCAGTATAAGCTCGGAAGCTCGTTCCCCAGCTTGCTCTAACTCCCGCTTGCGCTGCTTGGTGATAGATTACATCGACATTTTCAAGCAGTAGCTTCCAATCTAGAAACTGAATATCGCCATCAATTAATTCAAAATTTGGATGGTTGATAAAGCTTGAAATGTTTTTTCGTTTTAGCTCAGGGCTGTAATAGTCATTAAAATGATCAATCCCGATCACCTGATGGCCTGCTTTGAGCAAGGTTTCTGCTAGGTGGGATCCGATGAAACCCGCCGCACCTGTAACAACGCTAATGCCCATAAAATCTCCTGCTTGAAATGATGTTGTTATACCTACATATTGTTCACCTATTTCAGGCTAGACTTCCCATGATATTCACGGATCTTGTAGCTCTAAACTAGGGAATGTCCAGTATTTCAACTCACTCGATCGGAATTAGATTCCCCACGATGTAAGGTAACGGATACTCAATATGAAGTTGCTGTCAGGTGCCTAACGCGATCGTAACCAAGCCTCAATGCCGTCTGCCAATGTATCCGCCAATCTATTTTGCTGAACTGGGTCTGTAATCCAAGTGTATTCTTCCGGGTTAATCATGTAGCCCAACTCAATCAAAACTGATGGTGCCACGGTCGGGCGGGCTAGTGCGAGATTATTCCAAAACACATTGTCGGATTTTCTGTAGAGCGTTTGAGTCACATAATCATGTAGAAATTGTGCAAGAGATTGAGATTGGGGATGATACCAAAATGCAGCAACACCTTGGGTTTTCTCCGCATCGCCCCCATCAGGCAACGCGTTGTAATGAATGCTCAGGGCTAGGGTTGGTTCGACTTTTGTGATCAGTTGTGCCCGTTCATTGGGTCCAATATCGTCATCCCCTTCGCGGGTCATAATCACCGTTGCACCCCGTTTCGTGAGCCGATCGCGCAAGAGTTTTGAGACCACGATCGTTACATCTTTTTCAGGAATGCCACCATTGCCAACGGATCCCAAATCTTCGGAACTGCCATGGCCGGGATCTAACAGAATTTTGATGCCTTTTAGATTACTCGAAAGATTACTCGAACTTAAATTACTGGCGAGAACAGGCGGATTTTTAAGCGAAAGAATTAATAAATTTTCCTCATATCGCGTCTTATATCCCCAAGCTTGATTGGTTTTTAAATGCAGCGTGTATTGCATCTGAGTTGGGGTAATTTGTTGCCAAGTGACATGGGAAAGGGCGGGATTATTCACCAAACGTTGGATTCCTGCTTGGGAGATGGTGTGGTGTAGGGTGATCTGAAGAGTCCGATCGGTTTGATTCACCGTAATGGGCACAGAAGTTTGCAGCGGAATCCTCAGTTCTGTCCAGTCACTGACCAATCGAGAGGTAACACCACTCACGAGAGATTCAACGGGAACTCCACTGCGGCTCACGAGTTGGGTTTCTGTTTCTTTAATCCATGCACCGTAACTCAGTCGCTGCCAAATGCCATCCTTCCCCGTGACCCGATCGCGTACGCCCTTTGGCAATGGGGTCAGTCGTGCAAATTCAGTATCACTACCTGTTCTTGCAACTCCAGGGTTCGCCGTCACTTCCACTGTCGTCAATCGCGCTGGATTCAAAACCTCAATTGTTCCTTTTGCGGGTTCTCGAATCGATCGGCCATCGGGCAATTTCAACTCATAAATTGGCGCGCCCAAAGTCGTGTTTTGAGAAGATGATGGCTGAGATAGCTGCGTACAAGCTTGATACTTTCCCATCACCGCTTGTGCTTCAAGTTTCCCCGTAAGGACACTAAGGTTGTCGGCCAACGTGCTGTTAGCTTCTGGGACTAGCGGCAGCGATTGTTGACCTAGAAGTGCTGTGACGATCGAATTGGGCGGTGCGATGGCGCTTAAACAAATTAATTCTCCTGGCAAACGGGCGATCGGAACATTTGGATACAGCGAGTCTTTGGCAAAGCTCTCGATCGGGAGTTCGGGCTGAACTGACGTGCGCATGACGACTATTGTTTTGGACTGACCAGATGTTTTGGACTGACCAGAGTATTCAACGACAAATTTATTTTCACCTATGCTCAACGGAAAACTCGGCGAAAAATTTCCCTTACCACTGCGACGAATCCGCTGACCATTTACCAAAACCTCGCCCGTCGCCGGGGCCGAACCAATTAAAAAGATTTGAGAGGCTGTCGTGCTGTGGGCAACCGGAGGATAAACCACCAACAGCGTTGAAGATTGTGTTGAAGAGACCGATCGTTGTTGGGGGACGACGGGGATGGCAGGGGGACTTTCTGAAAGGATAAACATTCCGATAATTGGGAGATTAATCCATGAGTTTGTAATTATTTTACTGTGAATCTCCAGGGTGTGAACCCGATGAACCTTATCTCATGGCTTGATTTAGCCTAGAAAGTTCGCCGGATCCCGTGAAGACGTGACGGCTTGGCCTACAATACTCGGGTTAATTTGCGATGTTGTGCGATCGAACCCTCCTATGACGAAATTTGTCTTTGTGACTGGCGGCGTAGTTTCTGGAATCGGTAAGGGCATTGTGGCAGCAAGCTTAGGACGGCTGCTGAAGTCACGGGGCTACACGGTTTCTATTCTAAAGCTCGACCCTTATTTGAACGTAGATCCCGGCACCATGAGTCCCTATCAACATGGGGAAGTCTTTGTCACCGAAGACGGGGCAGAGACCGATTTGGACTTGGGCCATTATGAACGATTTACCGACACCTCTATGTCGAGATTGAATAGCGTGACAACAGGTTCTATTTACCAATCCGTTATCAATAAAGAGCGGCGCGGCGATTATAATGGCGGCACCGTTCAGGTAATTCCGCATATTACTAATGAAATTAAAGAACGCATTCGCCGCGTTGCCCACAATACTAATCCTGATGTCGTCATTACTGAAATTGGCGGTACCGTGGGCGATATTGAATCATTGCCTTACCTGGAAGCTATTCGACAATTCCGTAAAGATGTTGGCCGTAAAAATGTTCTATATACCCACGTTACGTTAGTTCCTTTTATTCCCGCGTCTGGTGAATTGAAGACTAAACCGACTCAACATTCTGTCAAAGAATTGAGATCCATCGGAATTCAGCCTGATATTTTAGTATGTCGCTGCGATCGGGAATTAGAAAAAGGCTTAAAAGCAAAACTGGCCGAGTTCTGTGATGTCAATCTTGAATGTGTAATTACTTGTCCTGATGTCCGCAGCATTTATGAAGTGCCGTTGATTATGGAACAAGAAGGGTTAGCTATTCAAGCGATTAATCATCTCAATCTAGAACAACGCGAACCTAATTTAGAAGCTTGGCAAACCTTGGTCGATCGGATGTATAGTCCCGGTGCTGAATTGCAAATTGCATTAGTTGGGAAGTATGTGCAGTTAGGGGATGCCTATTTGTCGGTAGTGGAAGCACTGCGTCATGCTGCGATCGCGACTGGCAGCGGATTGAAATTACATTGGATTAATTCTGAAGACATTGAAGTAAACGGGGCCGAAAAGTATCTCAAAGGACTGCATGGAATCCTGGTTCCGGGTGGATTTGGAATCCGTGGTGTGGATGGCAAAATTGAAGCGATTCGGTATGCGCGTGAAAACAATGTGCCATTTTTAGGGCTTTGTTTAGGAATGCAATGTGCAGTGATTGAATGGGCGCGTAATGTTGCCAAACTGGAAGATGCTCATAGCGCAGAATTCAAAGAAGATGCCTTGAATGCGGTCATTAATCTATTGCCTGAGCAAGAAGATGTAGTCGATTTGGGGGGGACCATGCGTTTAGGAGTTTATCCATGCAAACTCACGATCGGTACTAAAACTCTTGATCTCTATGGAAAAGAAGTGATTTACGAACGCCATCGCCATCGTTACGAATTCAACAATCGCTATCGTCCGCAATTTCTGGAGAGCGGCTATCAAATCAGCGGGACATCGCCAAACGATCGGCTGGTAGAGATCATTGAACTTCCAAGTCATCCCTTCTTTATTGCTAGCCAATTTCATCCTGAGTTTCAATCTCGTCCCAGTAGTTCCCATCCCTTGTTCCACGGATTTATGAGTGCTGCTGTCGAACGATCGGGCGGTCAACTAGAGTTAGGTATGGATGTTATTTAAGTTAAGGTAACTTCTCAAGAACAAATTACCGACCATCGATCGTCTTCGACACAAACCACCCGCGAATAAAAGATTCTGTTGGCGAATTGCTAGAATGTTTCGTACTAGGGCATTCAGGCAATTTTCTAGCAGACATTAAATATTTTTTAAACCAAATTGAGAGAATTCGGCATGTTTTATCTGGCTCAGGTTCATCATGACAAAAATACTCCAAGACTCTCTAGTTTCCTGTTAATCGCCGTTCAAGAATCAGAAGAGGTGTGGGGATTGGTAGACGGTGGCGGAGGATCCAAGATCGAGAGCGATCGTGCTTGTGATCATCTGCCGGGTGCTTGGGTGATTGTTAAGATCAACGATCGTAAAGAAATATTGCAAGTTGACGATGCCAAACCTTGGATCATTGCCTTGATCCAAAATTATTTAACCTTCGGCGTAACCCCAGAATTTCTTCGTAAAGAAACAGAACGAGCCGAGCAATGGCGACAATCTCTTACCCTCCAGAGCCAAGAACTCGATCGGCGCGCCCTAGAATTGGAAGCCCGTCGTGAACAGCTTCAAGCACTAGAGGCGGATCTCAAGCGAGAACGACAAGATTTAGAAGACCCAAGTAGCAGCAGTAATATCTCTTAAACTCCCATTGCTGAAATTATTCCCAACTCCCCCAGCCTCAAAGAATTTTCAAAAAATGTAGTCTATTCCTCTTGCACCGTGATCCCTGTAGCCGGAAACTAGTAACCTAAGGTGATATTTAGTCCGCGTTAAAATGGCAAGAGGTTGCGAGTTGTGAAAAAAGTTTTAGGCATCATTCTAGGCGGCGGAGCGGGGACAAGACTTTATCCTCTGACGAAGCAACGCGCTAAGCCAGCCGTTCCGCTAGCGGGAAAATATCGCCTGATTGATATCCCTGTCAGTAATTGCATCAATTCAGAAATCTACAAGATTTATGTACTGACACAGTTTAATTCAGCATCGCTCAATCGTCATATCTCGCGGACTTACAACGGTGCTGGGCTTGGAGCTACCGATAGTTTTGTCGAAGTTCTAGCCGCCCAACAAACCCCCGAGAATCCTAACTGGTTCCAGGGCACAGCCGACGCGGTTCGTCAGTACATTTGGATGCTCCAAGAATGGGATGTGGATGAGTATGTCATCTTGTCTGGGGATCATCTCTATCGGATGGACTACCGGAAATTTGTCGAACGTCACCGCGAAACCGGAGCCGACATCACCCTTTCCGTTGTCCCCATGGACGAAAAACGTGCTTCTGACTTTGGGTTGATGAAAATCGATGCCTCAGGTCGTGTTGTGGATTTTTGCGAGAAACCCAAAGGCGACGAACTGAAGGCCATGCAGGTAGATACGACGGTGCTGGGCCTGAGTGCAGACGAAGCCGTCCAGTCGCCTTATATCGCGTCTATGGGAATCTACGTCTTCAAAAAAGAAGCCCTAATTAAGCTTCTTCATAAAAATCCTGACTTTACCGATTTCGGCAAAGAAATCATTCCTGATGCCGCGAAAGACAACAATATTCAGGCGTATCTTTTTAAGGGCTATTGGGAAGACATCGGGACAATAGAATCCTTCTATGAGGCAAATCTAGCCCTGACCCGTCAACCGCGTCCTGACTTTAGTTTTTATGAAGAAGACGCTCCCATTTACACCCGTCATCGCTTCTTGCCACCTAGCAAGTTTCTGGATGCTCACATTACCGAGTCGATTATTGGCGAAGGGTGTATTTTGAACAAATGTCGGGTTAACCACTCGGTTTTGGGGGTCCGATCGCGGATTGATGAAGGCTGTGTGATTGAAGACAGTCTGGTAATGGGTGCTGACTTTTATCAAAGTACGGCAAACGATAAGTCCTCCATAGTGAACTCGCCTAATTACGTTCCCGTGGGAATTGGTCGTAATACAACGATTCGCCGCGCCATCATCGACAAAAATGCTCACATTGGCTGCGATGTCCAAATTGTCAATAAAGATCGCATTGAAGATGCCGATCGTGAACACTTGGGCTTCATCATCCGCAGTGGCATTGTCGTTGTGGTCAAGAATGCGATTATTCCTGACGGTATGATTATTTAGTGCTACTCCTTGATCCGTCCTAGATTCCTATTGCATTGACCTAAAAATAGTCTGGGTTAATGCAAACCATCTGATCTATGGCGATCGGGCTAATCAGTCTACAGACTCACTTTTGCTTGAGCCTCATAGTGCGAAATGACTTGTGCGACCGTTACGTTTTCGATCGCCCCGTCATTTCCCGCATAATTTGCGATCGCCTGTAATGGTCGAATTGCGCCCAGAACAATCTGTGAAAAAAAACTTCTGAAATTGCTATCTTGAGTTTCGTGTAAGCTGGGATCGCTGTGGATCCAATTAGTAATGGTCTCCTGGGATAGATTTTTGATGGTGCAGTTTTGCTGGGTGGCGATCGTTTTGAGCGATCGTAATGCGTAAATTGCCACCCGTGATGTGAACTTCTCACGAGAGGTCAAGAGCGCCGCATCCACCTGATGACATTCTTCAACGGTTAAAAATTCAATAGGACTTTCCATAACTCACGGCCTAAAACTTTATTGTTGTAAAATTTAACACATCTGAACAATCCCCCTATCAACCATGAAACGTACTTCGAACGAAACGCTGTCGGATCTGGCTGATGCACCGGATCTAGCTCACCTCGTCCAGGACAAACGATCGCAGAAACGTGCCACCAGCTCGAAAGGCCGTCGTCGCAACCGTCGCTACGAAAATCGCTTACTGACTGCAACGGTTGACTTGAAGCCAGATCATGATGCTGATGCTGCTTGTAATGCCGATCAAGGCAATCAAGATTTAGATTCAGATGATGATTAGTCGTGGTTTTCGAGAGATGATTCCGATCGGGGCACTTGGCAAAATGTCATAAAGAATTTTTAAGCTAATCGGCAGCGACCAAACTCTTCAAGTTGAGTCAAGGTGGAATAAGATACTGTGTTAGTGAGTCAGATTTTGGCTCATTTATTTGTTGGTATTCCATCGGTTCCTATGCACGTCTTCGTTTTGCTATTTAATGCCGGAACTGATAATGAGGGCATTCACACGATCGAAATTGGCGATCGGAACATTGTTCTTATGTTTGAGGACGAAGATGACGCATTGCGTTATGCGATGCTTCTGGAGGCGCAGGATTTTCCAGAGCCATCTGTTGAGTCTTTAGACCGATCTGAAATCGAAGAATTTTGTGACGAATCCGGCTACGACTGTGAACTCATTCCCTTAAATTTCCGGCCCGAGACCGATTACGATCGCCTTTTGATTTCTCCCCCCGAATCAAATCGCGAAAACTTCGATTGGGACAAATCTGAAAAACGACCCCAAGACCGCTCTCAGCCACGTCCCCCGGACGACGATGAGCCATCTGACATGTCGGTATCTGAGCTGGAAGCCATGCGCCGCCGATTGGAAGGTTTGCTATGACGGCATCTCGTGGGCATTTGTTGACGGAGCAAACTAATCCGAACAGTGCCCAACTCGATCAGCTTTCCAGTCTAGAGATTGTTGACCTTTTCAATGAGGAAGACAATCGCACGATTGAGGCAATTCATAACGCTCGAACCGAGTTGGCGCAAGCGATCGATCGTACTACCACGGCACTGAGATCGGGCGGACGGTTGTTTTATATCGGGGCGGGTACGTCGGGGCGTTTGGGCGTTTTGGACGCGTCTGAATGTCCTCCCACATTTTGTACTCCGCCAGAACTGGTTCAGGGTATTAATGCGGGGGGCTTGCCTGCGTTGGTAAAAAGCTCCGAGGGACTCGAAGACAGCGCTCAAGGTGGCGTGGATGCGGTGGATGACTATGGGATTACGGGGAAAGATGTGTTAGTGGGGATTGCAGCGGGCGGCACGACACCTTATGTTCATGGAGCCTTGGCTGCTGCCCGATCGTTGGGAGCGGTGACAATTTTTATAGCTTGTGTGCCGAAAGAGCAGGTAACGATCGCGGTGGATGTGGATATTCGGCTCCCGGTAGGACCAGAAATTTTGGCTGGATCCACGCGGCTGAAGTCTGGCACGGTAACGAAGATGGCATTGAATATTCTTTCGACTGGAACGATGGTGCGCTTGGGCAAAGTTTATGGCAATCGGATGATTGATGTGGCAGTAACGAATATTAAGTTGCACGATCGGGCGTTGCGGATTTTGTGTGACTTGACGGGGATCGATCGTCCTGCTGCCGACCAGTTGCTAACCCAAAGCGGCCAATCGGTCAAACTTGCTTTAGCGATGCATTGGAGTGGTAAATCTGCGGTTGATTGCGCGGTGTTGTTGGCGAATCATGATGGTAATTTACGCTTTGCGATCGATTCGTTGAAGCCCTAGAGCAAAAGGCAGCAATTTAGCCAGATTTCGAGCGTCGTCGATGCCGCGATGTGGGGTTCCGGTGAAGCTTAGTTTTGCTAGCTCCATGGCTTGTTTTAGTGCGTAGGTTCCGGGCAGTTGTTGCGATCGGGCAAACATGGTTTTGAGATTGAAGCAAGTGATGTTAAGCGGATTTTTGAGATGATGCCGTTTGCAATCCCGTTGAATTTGTCTACGATCGAAATCGCCCCACGCGCAAAACACACGATTTGGATAGGCCGTCATCCAGTGGGAAAATTGGGATAGGGCGACGTTGAAATCGGGCGCTTCGTCTACGATGGTTTGGCTGATGCTCGTGAGTTGAGTGCAGAACTCGGTAAGTTGGGGATTGGCAACAGGTTTGACAAAGGTCTGGAATTCGCTTTCGATTTGAAACTGACGATTGACCATTACGGCTCCAATTTCGATTATTTCCCGATTGTGATGGGCAATGCTATCGCCGCAGGTGGCTTCGAGATCGACAATAAGATAAGCATCAAAAGTAAGCATTCTAATTCAGCATTGCAATTGTAGGTCTTGTAGCGCAGGAGTTTTGGCGATCGTTCTTTCAATTCTCGTATAATATCGGCTACACGTTATCAACATGCAACTACTAACTTGGTTTCTTTTTTGATTTAGCAAGGCACTATCCAAGCCTCCTCAAAAGACTTATTTCAATCGTTTACATCACAAAAAATAGCAGTTCAAACACAGTTAAAGAGGCCGATCGTAATGACAGTGGCAACCGATCGAACAATTCAACAAAATTCATTAAGCTTCGATGAATTTCTAGCTCGATATGGTGGCGACAACCGATATGAATTGATTGATGGCGAGGTATTTGATTTGGAACCGACTGGGCAACATGAACAGGTCGCGGGATTGATCACAAGAAAAATTTGTGTTCAAATTGATAGTGCCGACCGCCCTTGGTTTGTTCTCCAACGGCCCTTATTTCGCCCACCACATATAGATCTGACCGCCTTCCGTCCTGATGTCGCAGTGATTGATTTCCTTGAGATGAAAGAAGAACCTCTTTGGTCAGAACAATCAATATTGACGCGAGGCAGTTCAATCAAGTTCATCGCTGAAGTTCTTAGCAGCAATTGGCAAAACGACTATTCTCGGAAATTGGAAGACCACGAAGCGTTGGGTATCCCTGAATATTGGATCGTAGACCACGCAGGCTTAGGAGGAACTCGACCTATCGGAAGCCCCAAGCAACCAACCCTGACCATCTGCACTCTCGTTAATGGCGAATACCTGACTCGTCAGTTTCGCAGCGATGAACCGATTGGCTCTCTTGCATTTCCAGCCCTAAAGCTAACCGCAAAAACAATATTAGAAGCAGGACAATGATAGTTGTAGATGGGTTACACTCAATTGTCTGCATGAACTTGTTTGTATGAATATCTTGCTAAATACAAGCTTTGAACTTAGGAGCGCTATATGTTGAGTGAAGTCAAGTCAATCGTAGGTCGTGGGGTTCCGGTGGTGGGGAATGACATTGATACCGATCGGATTATTCCAGCGCGCTTTTTGAAATGTGTCACGTTTGATGGCTTGGGTCAGCATGTATTCGCGGACGATCGGGTGGCGCTTGCGGGTCAGCATTCCTTTGATTTACCTCAATATCAAGGCTCCAGCATTCTGGTGGCAAACAATAATTTTGGTTGTGGTTCATCCCGTGAACATGCCCCTCAGGCGCTTTCAAAGTGGGGAGTTAAGGCAATCATTGGCGAAAGTTTTGCCGAAATTTTCTTTGGTAATTGTATTGCTTTGGGCATTCCTTGTGTCATTGTGACCCACGAGATCTCGACTCAAATTCAAGCATTAATCACTGAGAATCCGATGTTGGATATTAGTTTGGATTTGGTGGTCATGACGGTGAGTTGTGGAGATTTGGTTGCGACAATTGTGATGAATGAAGGGGCACGGCAAATGTTTGTAACGGGACATTGGGATGCGACGGGGCAATTGGTCGCTCAAGCCAATGCAACCCGTGCTAAAGCTGCTTCATTACCCTATTTGAAATGGCAGCTTCAAGCGCAATAGTGATCTGCAGATGAGCGATCGTACTGAAATATGTCGCTCGTCCATGGTTTATTCTATTCAGCGGTTGTCGCAATAACTTCAATACAATCTTCAACCGCCGATCGTTCCGTCATTGCCATTACTAACCGATCGAATGCGTCTTGGTTTTCTTCAATTAATGTTTTGGCTTGCAGCAATGCCGATCGTTCTTTTTTGACTGAATCAATCCCCGGAATTTGGCTCAAAATTAATCGAAATTTCGATCGATCGTCGCCCCCGCCTTCCGCCATTGGATACATCAATTGTTCCGCTGCAATACCCGCCATCCATACCGTACAGAACCGATCGAGCCATTGACTTGAAATCCGTCCCGCTCTCAATTCATCATCCAAAACAGACGTATCAAATTGAACTCCGCCCAGCCCTGAAAATCCTTTACGAATTGCTTCCCAAGCGCTGACTGAATAGTCTGTGACAGAAATTCCCAAGAGTTGCGCCACTAAAAAATGACCTGCTTCATGGCGAATCACGCGTTCACGATGTACTGGCGAAAAGCCTGCAATCCAATCTAGAAACAGGTTACCGCCCTTACCCTCCAAGCTCAGAACATCAACAGTTGCAAAGATTAAAATGGTCGAAACGGCGATCGCAGGAAAGGCACTGGGGATATTTAATAATGGACCAAGTAATACTGATAGCGTCATTGTAAAGATGCCGATCGCACACAAATTTAATGTTAATTGATTCATTTTTCCCGTGCCTTAAAGAATGTTTCTAAACTTGTACGATCGCCTACAAATCTCCAATGCCAGGGTTCATAGGTGACACCTTGAATATTGTTTTTAGGAAACGAAAGTTCAAAGTTATATTTGGTCGCATTGGTTTCCAACCATTTGAAAGCGGCTGTATTTTCAAACTCTGGACTCAAATTCGTCGCTGGAACATTGCCATCGCCGATATCCATCGCATAGCCCGTATGGTGTTCACTGTGGCCCGGTGGTGCGCTGACATTGGCCCGATCGGTGACGGATTGCGATCGTTCCTGTTTCACTTCAAAAAACACGCCTTCCTGTTCTTTAATCGATCGAAACCCCGATAATAGTCCAATACTCACCCCATCCGCTTGAGCGGCAGCTACCATGGCGGTATAGGCTCGTGCTGCTGATGTTCGTAATCTGATTCCACCCTCTGGACTAACAGACTCTAGTTCTTTTTCTGGGGCTTCTGTATAGGTATAATGCCCTAAAACTCGGTCCGAATTGGGCGAGGCTGGAACGTTGGGTGGAGTAGCGATCGTTGATGAGTTGTTTTGAAGCGCACGAATGCTTAGAATAAGGCCCACGAGACTTACGATCGTTGTAGCAACTACCCACCGCACTGGACGCTTAGATTTGGGACTAGCAGCGACATCTGTTTCCCGAACCGCTTCCGGTAAATCGTCAAAGGAAGAGGCTGATAGCTTTTTAGATTTTCCGGTAGTGGGACGATTCAAGGAAGTACTCCTGAAAAGAAATAATAGATCTTGTACGACAAAGCTTAATTTATATTGTTTATTATTCTAGGCTAAACAATCTTTGACAGCGGCGGCCACGTCTTGTTGTTGTTCTAGGGTAAGTTCTGGGAACATCGGTAACGACAGGACTTCGATCGCGGCTTTTTCTGAGTGGGGAAATTGTCCCGGTTTGTAGCCCGATTGATAAATTGGCTGGAGATGCAGGGGCAAGGGATAATAAACATTGCAGAGAACGCCTTTTGATTTTAGATTTTCTCGCAATCGATCGCGTGCGCCTTCAACCCGACTCTCAACCCGAATTGTATATTGATTCCAAGTACAGCCTTTCACCGACTGCGGCAAAATAATTCCTTTCACCGCACCCAAAAGCTCCTGGTACCTGTTGGCAATGGCCCGACGTTGCTCAATCCACTGGTTTAGGTAAGGAAGTTTGACGCTGAGAATGGCCGCTTGGATTCCGTCAAGGCGACTGTTGAGGCCAAATTCTTCATGGTAATAGACATCTGTACGCCCGTGATCTCGCAGAATCCGTAGCCGTTTTGCGATCGTAGGATCATTGGTAGTGATGGCACCGCCGTCCCCGCAAGCGCCTAAATTTTTGGTTGGGTAAAAGCTAAAGCATCCAATATGACCGATGCTTCCGACTTGCTGGTTGTTCCATTGAGTGCCACTGGACTGGGCGCAGTCTTCAATCACGATCAGATTATGCCGCGTTGCGATCGCCATTAATTCCGTCATGTCTACGGGATGGCCAAAAAGATGGACAGGAATAATCGCCTTAGTTTTCGGGGTAATGGCCGCTTCGATTTGCGACAAATCTAGATTATAAGTAGCCGGATCAATATCTACAAATATGGGCGTTCCTCCAGCGCTACTCACGGTTTCGGCGGTGGCGATGAAGGTAAAGGGTGTGGTGATGACTTCATCATTTTGCCTGATGTCGATCGCCCGCAATGCCATATACAGCGCGTCAGTCCCAGAGTTGCAGGCCACGCATTCGGAGGTACCAACATAGGCCGCTAATTGCTGTTCAAAATCTTCCACAAAACGACCCCCAATATAGCGCCCAGAGGCCAAAACCTGGAGCGCCGCTTGATTGATTTCAGTTCCGATTTGCTCAAATTGTCGGGACAGGTCGAAGGGAGGTATAGTCTTCACTATTCGAGACACCACAGTAAAAAACGCTGTCGCTATTGTTTCAATAAAGCGAGTCCCAAGCAAGGGGAAATTCAATTTTACCTAAAAAAACCATTCATGGCCGTTTACGATCGCCTACCCGCCCCGATCGCCCATCGCGCCTAGCCCGAAAATCCACAACTTTAGGACTAAATTTAGCGCCCGATGTTTCATTCGCTCGCGCCATCGATCGCACAAGTTGACTATTTTCCACCGGATCTTTACCCGTCGCCATGACGCTGAAAATCAAACATCCCGTCCCCACCAAAAATAATCCACAAGCTCCCGCAAACAATATCAGCGATAGCCCAATCAGCTCGTTCACTTGCCACACCGATCGCAATATCAATGCCCCGCAACTCATGCCCACCCACCAGCCAGCCGCGCTCAACCAAAATACCGATCGCCGAGTTTGTCGTTGTTGCCGGAAAAGCTGATGTCGCAGCGAGCGTTGAGCTAAGTTGCCTGACCTAGATCGATTTTCCAGTATCATCTGATGCATCAATGCCGCACAAAGCATCACCCCACAAGCGCCCAACATCAGGACCGCATTCAGGATAAGTTGAATTAATTGGGTGGTCTGTTCGATCGACATGGGCGAACCTGAAGAATATAAATTAATAGTTCTATTGTACTATATTTAGGAGTTGAGGATCTCAAGATTGAGACCTGATCCCCCGATCCCCCTTGAAACGGGGAAACTAGAAAAACGGGGAAACCAGAAAAACGGGGAGCTAGAATTTGACTCTTAGTCCCCCTTACCAAGGAGGATTTAGGGGGATCGAGTCTTTTGATGCTAACTAATGATTTGCCTAAGTTCCCGTGGTTAAATTGAAGAGTATTTGTGTGATTTCTAGTTTGTAATTCCTGGTTTGTGATGTTCAATTTCATCGTCTCGATCGCAGCCCATTCCTCTTTTCGTCTTCTGTTGGTCTTTGTTCTGTTTCTGGGCTTAAGGGTGCTTCCGGCCCAAGCCGTGAGTTTGACCGATCGGCTGAATGCTTATCCTGACTGGCATAGCAAACCTGAGCTTAATTCAACCTTTGAAGAGGTGGCCTATCCGGGCTGGATGTCGGGAACGTGGATTTGTGAAAGTACATTGATTGATATGGTGGCTCCCGTTCCAAACGTGATAACGCCGGGATTTGAAGGCAATCGAAAATATTTGAACGAACCTGTACAGTTTGATGTGCGATTTGGTCCGACGAAAATTAAGGCCAAGCGTAAGTTTGGAATTCCAACTATTATGAATTTCTCGTCCCTACAGGAAAAAGTGGTGGTCGATCGGGTCTTTAATGGTTTAAGTATTGCCCGAGCTTATCTTGGCGATGGCGTAGTTCAATCGGTGAAAATCAATCCTAATTTACCAAATGAACAACTTACAACTTTAAAAGACGGCTTACAATTAGTATCTGTCACTACCGGACATCAAAGTGAACGGCCTGCTCCAAATTTGTTTCTAACCAGTGAGTTCTTTCAACAAATCTTTCGTTCTTCAGACCAACCCTTTCTAAATCAGGTTGAAACCACAACGAAATATAGTTACTTGCCTGCATCAGACTTAATATCAGCCAATTCAAATATAGAGGTTGATTCTACAGAAGTCGATCGTAACGAAATGCCTACGATCGTTGCAGATCAATACACAGCCATTTATCTTTCGCCACAAGACCCAAATTATTTTGAGGCGATCGGCACGCCCGTTGCACTGTATCGCTATCGGCTAAAACTGACCCCTGCCAAACCATCAATTTAGTTCAATTAGATTAAATAAATCAGCATATTTATGTATCATCCACGTAAACAATAATGTCATCAATGATGAGAATAGAGATTGAGTTGCTAGTGTTGAAGGACTTCAGGATTTCAGAGGTTTGGGCGGCCTAATGTATGTTTATCAATAAATTCATAAATATATTTAGCCAAGCTGAATTTCAAGAGTAAAAGCTACGAGTTTTCCCTTGATAATCCAAGCAGCATTCCAGACTATGAATTATTCTTTTAAGATGAATCACTACTGCGAACAATGGATTGCCGATTGGTGCGCAGAGAATGGCTGGACAGATTATTTTGAACAACAGTCATCCTATTGGGCATTTCCACCGCAATCTGTTATGCCGACTCCTATTCCGATTCAGGTCTTGAGAAGCATTAAAGTTCAAGAAGGATTGAGTTTGGATGAAAAACAATGGTGTGTTTTAGCGATCGTAACTCTAGTGACCGGATTGGTTGTTAGCGTCATGACGGCTGAGCCTGTTGCGGGGATGTTAGGATTTGCGGGCTGTGCCGCGATCGTGTGCCGTTTAGATGATGATGCATTGCCAGAATAAACCCGATACGCTTAAAACTGAAATCCGAGAATCAATAGCACTGGCGATTCCCCTGGCCGCCTCCCAACTCGCTCAGTCTGCGACGGGATTTGTCGATACGGTGATGATGGGCTGGATGGGACCGAATACCTTGGCGGCGGGTGGATTGGCTGCTGCTTTGTT
>JANXNM010000839.1 GCA_025354065.1 Synechococcales cyanobacterium 340R_concoct_173_sub
CTTATCCCGCGTCATGCGCTACGAATATTTCGGCTATCCCAAGGATTATCTCTTCCAATATCAAAAAGCCGTCGCCGCCACCACGATTCAGGATATTCAACAGGTCGCCGCGCGTAATCTCAAACCGTCGCAGCTAGTCACAATGGTAGTGGGCAACAAAAAAGCGATCGTTCCTGCACTTTCTACGCTCAATCAATCTGTGAAAGCGATCGATATTTCCATTAAGGGAGCCAAATAATGTTGGAGAAGTTAGGGGTTTTGCAGGGCGACATTACTAGATTGGCGGCTGATGCTGTTGTCAATGCTGCTAACGAAAGTCTCTTGGGCGGTGGCGGGGTCGATGGTGCAATTCACAGAGCCGCTGGACCGAAATTGTTAGCGGAATGCCGATCGCTGAATGGTTGTAAGACGGGGGAAGCAAAAATCACTCGGGGCTACAATTTACCCGCGCAATGGATTATTCACACGGTTGGGCCTGTTTGGAAGGATGGTGAATCGGGAGAACGGGACGCGTTACGATCGTGCTACACGGAATGCTTAAAACTTGCCGTAGTTCACAACATTAAGACGATCGCTTTTCCCGCGATTAGTTGTGGTGTGTATGGTTTTCCAGTGGATCAAGCGGCGAGGATTGCGATCGGAACTGCGATCGAGTTTTTAAAGACCGATGGAAGCAGTATTGATGGCGTAAGTTTTGTTTGTTTTAGCGATGAGGATTATGACGTTTATGTCGAAGTCTTTGGTGAACTTTGTTGATATTTGAATTTCTCATTCGATACTCTAAGAATTGACTAGTTCCTGATTAATCATAGGCTGAGATTCAGATTGTCCTTGTGAGTCGATCGCATACATGAGAAAGGACTATTGATTCACTAGAACGAACGAACGCTTTTTCTCTTAGCATTTGCAGTTTTGCCAATTGCAGCTAGTCTTCGATATTTGTTCTCGATCGCACATATGAGAAAGGGCGATCGTGCTGCTGAAGAAAGACGATCGGCTTGATTTTTGGGGATGCCATCGTATATGATTGCCTAACAATGTTATGAATAGCTTAAGATATCGGTTTCGATGTCATGAAATCTTACATGCAACCTAAACGATTTTAGTGAACTCACTATACAAAATTAGCTACATCAAGCTGACATTAGTTGCACTACGAACTGGTTAAGTAACCATTGTACTTCTCAGCTTAGTTGTGTGGACAAAATATGAGCAGACCTCGATATAATCCTATTGAAGATGAAGGTGTAAATAGTGTTGGGCTTATAGTTGCCAAGAAGCTCAAATGGATATTTAGAGAACAATCAAAAAATGATATGGGTATAGATGCCCACATAGAAGTTTGTGATAATGGAAAACCCTCTGGTAGATTGATAGCTTTACAGATTAAGTCAGGAGAAAGTTGGTTCAGAGAAAGAACAAATGAAGGGATAGTATTTCGAGGTTCTTTAGAACATCTCAATTATTGGTCACAGCATTCATTACCAGTAATCATAGCTCTTTATGATCCATCAAGTGAGGATATGCTTTGGCAGACAGTATTACTAAGACACATAGAAAAAACTACTAAAGGTTGGAAAATTTTAGTTCCTTACTCTAAAAAATTAGATGAAAGATCCAGCTTTGAACTAAAAAATTATGCTCAAGATTCACCACTTGTAGAAGAACTTAGGAAGTTAAGGTTCTCTTCTTATGACAATCATTTAGAGCAATATTTGTATAAAAGTTTGAGAGTCTTTCTAAGGCAATTGAAGGGAGAAGAATTTTCGGGTGAAGCGGAGCTTACAAAGTTCACGCCCCATCAGGTAATAGCACTTGAAGCATTAAAGCGCTTACTAACTTTAGGGGTATCCATAGAGATTTTAAAAGGGCTACATGTTTGGTTAATGAAAAAAAATATTATAGGTAATGCCATCAGGTTAGTAGAGCTTGGCTATCAGACTTTCCTCATCATAGGAAGTGATGGTAAACCTGCTATTTGGACTGCCCTCGATTTGGCAGATTATCTATTTATAGGCTCTGAAAATCGTAAGATTTCTGATGCAATCGTTTGTCTTAATGAAATAATAAACACGATCTTTGAAACTCTTGGTTATGAAAAAAAGGTGGTCAAGCACGAGTTATTTTATACTCGCCGAGAGAACATCAAGGAGATGAGATTATTTTCAGAAGAAGCTATAGAAAAAGAGTTAGCAAAATTTGAGTCAGGAGAATCTAAACCTTTAGACTTAGATGATCTTAATCGTTCTAAAGGTATAGATATCGTTCTAAACTCTGGGAAACGCGATTCCTAGTGTGCAAGGCTCTAAAAATGCACCAAATTTCGGTCCAATTTTGATTTTTCAACAAATTTTACTTGTTCTGGATTAACTATAATCTCTTTGCAGAAACGGTTTTAGCGATTTTAATACCCCCTTGAATGGTTACATTTTGTTAGTCAACTAGAGACCAGTCACACCGCTTCCCGGATCCTTTAATCTTGTACACAACTTTATTACCAATCAAAATAAGTCTATTTCCTTCTGAATATCGCCCCCCTTCCGCACATACAACAAAAGCTTTACCAGAAGGGGTACCATATGGCAGAGGCTGATCAAAACTACGTTCATAGCGACGAATATTTATCGAACCTCCACACCCTCCTGAGAGATCAGACAATATTGAATCCATACTGTCACCAACCTTAATACGGTCTAAAGGCCCAAAGCTACATGCATGAGTAGGCTCACCGAATAAAACAACGCAACAAGATACCAAAAATGCAGTAAATATCCACGCTTGACGGAAAGCAGAAATTGAGTTTTCTACAGAAGTTTGCATCCAAATTACCCTAAAATCTATTTCAATAACATTGAACTAGCAATCGCTGGTGGGTCTAGTGATCGAATTGAGCGGCCTCTAAGAACCCTTCAGCGATTGCAAACGCAGTTGCAGAGCCGCTCAATAGCACACCCACTTAAACAGGTCCGCTCAAATGAGGTTGTTCTCCTGGACTGGCAATAGGACTTAGTGTTCCCAACCAGTAACATTTATATCCAGTCCCAGGAGTACGAACCCTGTAAAATTCGCCCAAATAGCCCCACCTATAAAAAACGATCGAAAGACGAAACCTTAATCAAAGTCTCTTCTCCCGATCGCCCCATAAAATCATCTAAAATAAATATTAACCGTCGAGGACAACTCTCCTATGACCCAAACCCTCCTATACCCAACCCAAAAACCAACCCTCACCGCAAGAGAATTCATTGACCAGTACGGTGAAGACTCCCGCTATGAACTCATTGATGGAGAACTCAGAGACTTGGAACCGACTGGACCTCATGAAAGGCGTTGCCGGAACTCTAG
>JANXNM010000843.1 GCA_025354065.1 Synechococcales cyanobacterium 340R_concoct_173_sub
ACGCCATCACAGACCACAATGATCGATCGCCCATCGGCCAATTGTGCGACCGCAAAGCAATCTTCATTTTGAGAATGTCGAATGCCCCGATCGCTAATAGCTGCAAAACCAGGCTGTAAAATTTGTTCAAACCGATCGCGATGAACCGGATTTCTAGATCCACATTGATTACAAAATCCATCCGGCTCTAAATCAATGCTGTCACACTTTTGACAATTTGGAAAAATCGGTTCAGACAAGGATTGAAATGTTACCGCTGCATTCAAATTCTTAATTAACGAAACTCCACAGCTCTCACAAAAGCGATCGCTAACCTCAACAGGTTCATTACAAGCCGAACAATTTTTCATAATAATTACAATATAGGATTCTAAACAGTCACCATTCTTATATCTAGAGACACCCTAGTTAATAGAGTTCTAAGCAATCTAAAATAGCACTCTCCATTAATTGATGAATAGAAACAACACCATCCCGTAGAAGTCGTTCAATTGCTAATGTTGCGGTATTCCCGCAGCGAAGCCAAACAACTTTTGGGGGTGAACCATATAACCGACTCCGGTCGGCGAAGTCAGTATCTTGAGTAACGATACAAAATTCCTGGACTTTAGCAAATTCCCAAATTTCGGCATCATCTGCTTCTGGCATATCATGAAACTGAACATGGCTTGAATCTGGGAATAGATCTCCCAATTTTTTGACAAGCTTACGGCTGAGATTCTGATCAAAGAGAAGTTTCACCGGGCACCTGCCATTGATGTTAGGCATCGATCTCGGTCGGCGACAAAGGCTAGACAAGCGAGAATATCGGTTTCAGTGAGTTCTGGGAAATCGTCTAAAATTTCGGCGTAGCTCATACCGGAAGCTAACCAGCCTAATACGTCATAAACTGTAATTCGCATTCGACGAACACAAGGTTTTCCGCCTCGTTTGCCAGGTTCGATCGTGATGATGTCACGGTAGTTCATGATTTTTGGTCCCGATCGGATTACTGAATGTATTATACCCATTTGATTTCCTACTTCCCCCATGCTCGGCCAAAATGCAATCATCCTTATCAACTCTCAATTCATCTCGAAGACATGGGTCTCACCCGATTAGCTTCATCAACTAACCGAATTTTCTCATTGCCTTCAGACAAATGGGCCATCGATCGGAGTACGGATTCAAGCCCCATTTGCATTTCTGATTGTGTTAAGGGGCGATTGATTACTTTTGTCGTGCTGGTCGCCAGTTGGGGATTTTTTTGCACTATCTGAAGGGCATTATTAAATAGGCCATACATCAATTGATAGCGATCTAGTCCTTGTAATGATAGTTGATCCATAATTTTTGAGGCAGCTACTAGATCCTGAACATTCGGAGATGTATTCTCATTACTAGTCCAGGTTTGTACGGCTTGTGCTTGCGATCGGACATATAAACTGGAGGTCGGTGGAATTTGTTGTAAGGCCGACACTGCCGCATCGCGTTGGCCCAATTCTTTGCTTTGAAGCGCCATATGACAGCGTGCCCGACCAAAGGCTGCCGTGGGGTAGTCTGGATTGGTTTGGAGAACGCGTTGGTAGTAAAAAATTGCTTCGGAATAGTCTTTATTTTGTTCTAATGCTAAGGCCAAAGCTAGCTGTGGGGCGAGTTCTCCGGGCAAGTCGGTGTAGACCCGATCGAAATGGGCAATCGCATCTTTTGATTTACCATTCAGGAGTGCAATGCGGCCCCGATTCCAGGTGACACGCCATTCCCAAGGATCAATTTTCTCCACGATTTGAAGCAAGGGTTCAATTTTTGAATTTGATTCTGGAGTGAACCAAAAATCAACTGATTGCAATTGTGCCCCCGTGGATTGGGGATATTGTTTTGTAATTTCTGCGAGACGCTCCGATCGTTGTTTGCTATCTGTTAGGCCCATAGCCCCAACAATCTCTTGTAAGGCCACATCATTCTTATCCATTAAGGCCAATGGAACTTGTTGCGCATCCACCAAAATTGGGTCTAGCGCACCTGTAATTAAATAGGACAACCGATCGCCGCTGAACAAACTACTCGTCGATGGACAAGGTGAATTACGATCGTTTGCCACCACTTCTCGGAGAATCCCTAAAAGCTGATCCGCCATTTCCTCCGCCGATTGGAATCGAGCATTTGGATCGGTGGCGGTGGCCCGGAGGAGAAAACGATAGAGTGATTCTTGCTGGGCAAACAGTGGCTCGTCTTGAGGATTGGGCAATTTGTATTGAGATTCTTTGGTAAAGCCTTTCACTGCACAAACCAAAATCAATAAGGTGCGCGCCACTGTGTATAAGTCGGTTACAACGGTTGGCCCTTCTCCGGCTTCTGGTGCAGTGTAGCCAACGGTGCCATAAATATCACCCTCTGGATCGTCAATGCGACGAACACCGCCGAGATCAATTAATTTGATGTCATCCCCTTCAATCAGCATATTGTCGAGTTTGAAATCGCAATAGACTAAGCCTTGAGAATGTAAGTAGGAAAATGCCCCTAAGACTCGGTGGATATAAGCGATCGCTTCGGCAATAGGTAATATTCCGCGTTCTTTACGAATATCTTTAAGCGTTTTTCCGCCCACATATTCCATAACAATGAATCCTTCACCGCCGTGATTTACAAAGTTATAAATCCCGACAATATTGGAATGTTTTACCGAGGCAAGGAATTGTTTTTCGGCGACAGCAACTGCTGCACTGGAGGTATCTTCACTATTAAGCAATCCTTTCAATACAACATAGCGTGAGAGGGTTAAGTCAAATCCTAAATACACCCATCCCAATCCACCAAATGCTATTGCACCTTTGACTTCATATTGTCCTGCAACCCGATCGCCCGGTTTGAGCGATGATACAAATGAAAACTTGACTCCACACTTTGGACAAAATCCAAATTCTCGTTTTAATGACTGATTACAGTTTGAGCAAAACCGTTTGTGTTCAGGCACTACAGCTTCCGCCAACAGCATATCTTCCGGTGCGGTCGAAGGCAAATCGGGCAACGTAATCAACCCAGCCCCTAATTTTTTGCGGGTGCTATGGCTACTCACGCCCGATCGGCGGGTTCCTGTGCTGGTGCGGCCTGTTACGCTGCTAGAGATTCCAGTCCCTAAGCCCCCCAACGCTCCCAAACCACTACGACGGCTTAATAATCCGCTGTTGGTATTACTCATATTCCGGCTCAGGTCATTCGCTAGAATCCCAGTTTTGTTTAAGCTCGAAGACTTTATGGATGCTGCGCTGGACTTGGGATCTGACTTCGGGGCTGACATGCCACAGATATTGCAATATCCATCCTCGATCGTTCCAGAACAATTTGGTTGAGCACAATTGGAGAGTTGGGAATTGGAGTTACTCATAAATCCTGTTGAGTCTGTATGTAGGGTAAAAGCAACGGTAAAGGCGAGTAATCGGTGTTGGTCTTAAGGGTATACGGACTGGTCTATTTAAGTTAGCTCAAATTAAACTCGAATCGGCTCAATCGTTTACATATATCTAACATACGGGTTCCCTAGGTTAATTACGACAGTTTAGTGTTTGTTCATACTCACGAACTAATCGTTCTGCGGCAAGTAGGTCTGTCGGACGAGTATACAAATATTGTTTTGCTTGAGCTTCGATCGTCCCTAAGGTCACATCTTCCGATCGGCCCATTGCCCCAGCTTTGGCCTTCATTGCCGTCAGTTGGCCCCGCAATTCTATGCGAGATTGTAAGCCTCGTTTTGCGTGAGATGTGGCGGTCTGAACCTGAGACATGGTTTGATCGAATTGGGCTTGCCATCGTGTTAATCCCACCTGAACGGCAGAACTATTGTTAGTTTCATAGGCTATGGAAAGTCGGTGGAGCCATTGGGTTAGTTCCGTAATAATATCGATGGATGGCATGGGTGTCATAGTGCTATTCAATACTTTATCCTGCCATTCCGCAAAAACGGCTAATCCTGTTTGATGGACCGATCGTAATTCCTCAATCCCCCTCAAGGCTTCATCTAGACGACGTTTCATGTCCTGCCGTTGTGCAGCGAGATCCGCGAGATGCTGGGTCATCGCATCTAAACTGGGTTTTAGTTGCTGAATTAAGCTGTTTTTTGCGGTTAATGGATCGGCATCGATCGCCTGATGTATGGCCCTGAACTCTGCCTGAAAGCCCTCGACCTGTTGCTGAATCGCCGTCGGGACTATCGCCGGAGCGCGTTGAATTAAGGCGGTGAGTTCTTGAATGACAGGGAGCGCTTGTTGTTGCAGCTCAATCAACGGAGTTTCCAATTGGTTCCAAGCCTCATCCACCTCTAGCACAATAGTCTTCGCATG
>JANXNM010000874.1 GCA_025354065.1 Synechococcales cyanobacterium 340R_concoct_173_sub
AAAGGCTTAGCAAATAATTAGATAGAGCGAAATCATGCCAGAAAAAACAAAGAGCGATATTTTCAAGGCTGCACTTATAGAATTAATGAAAGTATTGCAGATTGGGCCAAGCGAAATATATGAATTATTGAATGAAATGGAGGAATTTCAGCCAGACGACGATCGACCGTATTCCGATGATTTTTAATCCAATTCAGAACAATGCCCCACACCTCAGGAGATCCCGAGAATGCTTGTACAATTCGAAACCAAAGAGCCGGGCTACCTTATTAATGCGCTGTGCAATCGCATTGAAAAGGTGGTTTATAGAATGAATTTCAACGGATGGGTAGAACTGATTCTACAACTAGATCCAGAAACTCCACTTGATGAAATTAACTTATTTGCTGAAGAGATGCAAATCGGGACTGGCGATAGACGGACCCACTGGCCCAAAATAGTGAGCGGTGAGGAACAAATACGATTAATTGCACGGATGGAAAGAATAGAAAAAGAGAATGAAATAAAGGCTGATTTAGAGGAAGAGGAGATGGAAAGAAAGGCACAATTATTGGTAGAAAGAAACTGCTTTTTATCAGAAAAATACTCTTACAGGAACCTAGTCCGAGAATCCGCGCAAGCGGGGATATTTGGTAAATTCTATGAAGCCAAGTACGGTAATTTGAGTAATAAAATTAGGAAAGAAATATGTAAGGAAGTTTGGAAAGATTTCCAAACTTAAATCACTGTTAAAATCGACCATATTCCAAATACAAGAGAGGACTTTTATGACATTTGAATACGACGATACTGCCTCAACCCGTGATCAGGATGCGATTGCAGAGAATAAGAGGAAGGATAAGGACACGACTGAAGATGCTATTTATGAATCTTCAAAATGGGGAGATTGTAATCAGCAAGGGATTGTTGATGTAGTGAGAAAAATGATGAAAAGAAATACCGGCTCAATGCTAGGAAGTAAGTGTAATGTCTTTTGGGGAGAGATTGAATCTATTTCTGAGGCAGTGAATGAGGCTTGCATCCAGGAAGGCTTAGATGAGGATTGTTATAGCCCTTCAATTAATTGTGAAGGATTTGAGTATGAGATCCGCTTGTACTAAGGCGGAAACATGGAGAATAAAATTCTATCCCCTAGCACTAATACAAATGAGCAGCGACATTATCCAAAAGGCCAGAGCAAAGAAGCTTATCGAAGAGCTTGATAAGATTATCGATTTAATTAATCGGCATAAATCAGAGATAGATTCAGATGAGTTTGAGGAAGCTTGTGAGGGTGGAATCAAAAACATAGAAGCAGCGATAACGATATTAAGAGAGGACTTTTAGCCATGAATGCACTAGCACAAAAAAAACAGATACTAGAAGCAGTTCCCCAACCAGCACCGACCATCCTACATCCACCCAAAGAGGGCGGGGAATGGGCAATAGCGCAAATCATCGCCGCATTATCTAGGCCATTACCGAAAAGCCTTACAGCAGAGCGGAGTCAAGGGGGGAAAAAACTCACTTTCATACCATGGCACCAAGTGAATAAAATTTTAGATAAATATGCGATCGGGTGGAGTTGGTCAATCATCAAAATGGAGCTAAGCGCCGATCGTATTTTTGTAGTGGGGAGGCTAACAATCCCTGCTAGTGGCGGTGATATAAGCCGGGAGGCGATCGGCACAGAAGAGCTAAAAGAGGTGAATCAGAAAACCGGAGAGATCAGGGAACGCGCCTATGGTGATCCCTCATCAAATGCTGAATCTATGGCATTTAGGCGAGCGGCGGCAAAGTTCGGCCTAGGGCTGTATTTGTACGATAAATAAGCTAGAAATAGCAATGATAGGAATCTGCTTAAGCTAGATAGTACGCACACTTTAACTAATAATCATTTGATTTTTTGGCTAAGTATAGACTATTATTAGCTTAAGCCCTTAAAGGGATTACAAGAAAAAAGTAGGAAAAATAATGAGATTACTTGAATTACAGAGCTATGGAATAGACGAGCCAAGCACGATCGCCGCAATGATTAGATCTAAATTGAACGAATAATATGGCAAACATAGATCTAAAAATCTTGGAAGCCGCGTACAAAGATGGAGTCTTTAGTAAATCGCCAAACGATAGACAGAGACTCTATTTGAAGGCTTCAGTAATATCAGCCTGGGACATACTAGAACTTATCAAATATCGCCGGGAATTAGGGATAGAAGGTAATCAAATTGCGGAAGAATTAGATCTGAATATAAATACGATCAACACTTTTTTAAGATGGCTAACGGGTAAAAAACTGATCGAATTCGAGACACCAAAAGGCGACCAAGCCGAGCCAAAAAAAGCAAGAATCTACCACACCAAACAAATCAAGAGGAAATAATGTATTGCATTTACGACTTAGAAATTATCCAAGCAATTCCGCCAAAGGATGAAGCCGATCGCATTGAAGGAATTCAGTACTGTGCAGGATGGAAAGACTTCGAGAGCATGGGAATCTCTGTAGGTGCGGTTTGTTATTTATCGGATCTGAATGGTGAATATGAGGTCTCGCATCCGATCGGGTTCACGGACATAGAGGATCTGATCGATGAGATAAATACTACTGAAATTGATGGTTTGCACTACAAATTTGGAGGTTTTAATTCTAAAAAATTTGATGATTCTTTAATGAAAGCGAACGGATTTAACGTATCTAGTGACTTCGATATATTAGAAATGGTCCTGCAAGCCGCTGGACTGGAGAACGTCAATTATTGGGAAATGGAACCAAAACGATCATACAGCCTGGACAAAATCACAAAAGCTAATGGAATGCAGAAAACTGGAAGAGGCGATCTAGCACCGATCTTATGGCAACAAGGCAAGACTCAAGATGTTGTCGATTACTGCAAAAATGACGCGCTGATTGAAGCCAAAGTACTCAAGCTCTTACTGATTGGAGAATTGATAGATCCAAATACAATCGATAGTGCTTTCCCGGTAAAACTTCACTGGGCACCAGGCCGCCACAAATCAAATTAATTAAGTTAGCGGCTATTCATCAGAGTAGCCGCTTCAAGCTACAATTAAGCTAAATTTAGTGGGACATACATAACTATGAAGACTTGCAGAGATCATTTAGACCTAATCGAAACCGTTTCTAAAAAGAAGTGGGGTGAAAGCTGGTTACTAGAATTAGTGAAGCGATACATCAAATTTCTCAAGGATGAGCGGGGCGAGGAAGCAATCTTAAATAATAGAATTTCAACCATCAAACGCGCCTTCGAAGTGGGATCGTGTACCGCCGATACTCTTCTAGGGCTTTATGACGCTGCGGGTTGCAGCCTGGAGGTGAGGATGTGCATCTAAAAAAATGGCCCCAAACTGAACACAGCAAGGGGACCAAACAAAACAATTAGATAAAAGCAGCTAGGGCGGCCTAGCCAGGACCAATCACCGCAACAAAACAGGACTAATCAGTACGAGCATTATGACATCAATCACAATAAATCGGCAGCAGACAGCAAAACGCGCGCCACAATTACGCCTTACAGTTTGTGAAGTGATGGAACGACGGCGGGCAATGAGATCGGACCAGTATTTAGCGGACATCTTAGCCGCAATGAAAAAAGCCGGATGGAAATTCCTGATAAATGACATTCCAGCCTTTGCCAAAAAAATAGGACTCTCAACCAGAACATTCCAACGCGCGCGCCGATTACTAATTGATACAGGAAGGCTCATCGAAAACCGAATTAATCGCGATTCAGTGGAGCTTTTTTTAGTCACCAACGACGACATAACGATCACCCAGAACGACATAACGATCGCTCAGGACGACAAGGATGACGCGCAGGGCGACAAGATTGACACGATGACATACCCAGAACCCGTACCAGGCAACGATTCCGAAGCCCCTCCTACTCTTAGATCAACTATTTATAACAACTCTCTCTCAATTACCAGAACAGAAAAAACAGAGAGAGAAATTGAAAAGCAAGGGACTAAAGAAATAGAGCCAGAGTATAGAGCCTGGCTGCACCAACAAGCCTTAAAAATGCCAAGAGCGATCGCTAACATCCCGGTATGGATCCGCAAAGTAGCACACCGCCCAGAGTGGAAAGAATCATTTATTGAATGGTTTGTAGAATCAGAAAAAAGCTGTTTCGCGGCGCTACCCCCTAGCACTAATACAGCGGTATTCATTGCACCAGATATTCACATCAATTCCGAAGAAGCCCAGACAGAAATTTTAGAGGCTATCCAACAAGCAAAAGCGAAGCTACATCATATACAGCCAGCAAAACCCTCAAACGATCGCGGATTACCTTCAAACGAAGCATACAAATCACTAGGCTTAAGGAGCATTTAAATGAATATGCCGATTAATACCGCACCCGCGCATTGCTTTGCTGTGGGGAAGTTTATCGAATTTGAAGATGATAAT
>JANXNM010000021.1 GCA_025354065.1 Synechococcales cyanobacterium 340R_concoct_173_sub
TCCAATGGATGCGAATGTCTGGACACTGAAGAAGAATGAATCCTCAAAATTTCCTGTCTTTGCCCCCACAATGCAATCGCCGCCCGCTAAATACAACATCGCGAATAAACCATTGATGCAGAGGTCTCCGATCGCAATTAATAGAAAAAATGTGCGCCAAGAAACCGACAGCATCAAATGATAGGGGTCTCGCCAATATTGTTGCCAAATGTTTCCAGTATCGATACTAAATTTTGCGCCATGACGGGCAATGCGAACAGGGCGTTGATGGCGACGGCTAAATGATATGGGAGACTTCATGGAATGCGATGACTCAGGACTTCTGGATATATCGTAAGTTTTTTAAGCAGTCTGTGCTAACTTCCTGAAAAGACAGACCATAATAGTCTGGGTTAATTATATCGAGACTATTGTTATGGCTAGAACTGCAAGCGAATACGCTGTCCATCTGTTAATAGCAGGCGGACACCGAGAAGAGGTCCGTTTTCCCGCACTGCAAGACTTTCAGAAGTGGTATACCGCTGAGGTTCAGGCTAAGGCGAACTCGAATGATTTTGTGCAGGTGCCAATTAAGAATATTCAAGGCGAGTACATGGTCATCCGTCCATCGTCGATTTTGGGGATTCGGGTGGAACCGATTTTCTCGGGTAGCGTCGATCGGTATGGTTGATAGGTGATTAAAACAACCTTGAGTCATCAAATTGGGTCACAGGAGCAACGGAATGACGCGATCGAATCATCAGAAAATGAATAGGGCAATAGTCGCCGGATGCATTGTTCTGACGACCATCATCACCGTTACTCCAGCTTGGTCTAGAGGTGGAATCTCAGCATCTGTAACCTCAGCATCTGTGACCTCAGCCGGATGCGAAGGTCCACCTAGAATTCCTGATATAACGCCACCGCCAATTCCCAGCCCGAAAGCCTCTCCCACGGTCCCGGCGCTCAAACGTTTGACGACAGCGCCAAAAAAACTGGGGTTCGATCGTTCTCTATTTGGCTTGAATAACGATCGATCGGCCTTACTAAAATCAATCGATCGAAGCCTTAATTATTTGCAAACAGATGTTGCCGATCGAGCCTATGCCAACTATCCGATCGTGGGTGTGACGCGG
>JANXNM010000028.1 GCA_025354065.1 Synechococcales cyanobacterium 340R_concoct_173_sub
AAGAGAAATAAGGTGTAAAGATTGGAATTACACCGGGCAGTCGAGGGTTTTGACTGTTCTCTCACAACTAGACACCGTTGATAGGGGGACACAGCTTCATTCTCGGCACACGTCTGCTTTTCTGTCAATGCGTAAGTCCTATTCTAATTCCTGAAGAATTTTGAGAAGTTGCATTTCGAGAGATGGCAGCTCAGTTTCGATCGCAGTCCAAACCGCATCAAGACGGATTTCACCGTAGTTGTGAATTAGGACATCGCGGAATCCTGCTATTTTCCTCCAGGTAATTTGTGAATATTGTTGGCGGAGTTCGGTGGTGAGCCGTTTGGTCGCTTCGCCCATGACTTCAAAGTTACGAATGATGGCGTCTTGCATCATGATGGATTCTAAGAATGCTGTTTCGCCTTCCTGAGCAAAGCTGCGGATGCGTTGTAGGCGTTCGAGAATATCGTTCAGGTAATCAATATTGTCGCGTTCAGGGTCTCTCATAGGACGATCGCATCCTTGAAGATTCGGTCTCTAAATCGTTCTCGTAAGGCATCGGCGGTGGTGAGATCGACTTTGCAGCCTAGAAGGTCTTCTAAATCTTGCATCATTCCAATATGGTCAAAGATACTCCAACGACGTTCTTGATCGATCAGGATGTCGATGTCGCTGTCGGGCCGATCGTCTCCCCGTGCGACAGAGCCAAAGATGCGGAGGTTGGTGGCCCCGTATCTGTCGGCGATCACGAGGATGTCATTCTTCTTTTGGCGTAGCTGGTCAAGGCGAGTCATGGCGGATTTCTCTCAATGCTCTATTTTAGTTTACACGCCAAGATAGCTAAAGGCGGCCCAGTGGAAGGGATGGGCATAGGTATACTCGTCTGGGGTTAGGGTTAGGAAACCACAGTAGTCTGCTTTTTCGCCGTCGGTGGTGCTGTGCATCCATTGTTGGGCTTGATAAAGGGCGATCGCAGGTTCGAGTTTATCCTTACGCCAGAGATCGTAGAAACGGGTGAGTAACATCATCGTACTAGCATCATCTACCGCCCAAAGTGAACTGATGACCCCGGCGACTCCGGCTTGGAGAAGACCGATCGGTAAGCTAACGACTTCATCGATGTTATCGAGTCCAGGGAGTCCAGTTTCGCAGGCGGAGAGGATGGCGAGTCGGATGCCGCTGTCTTGGGCGAGGTTGAGGGCGAGAAGGTCTTTTAGGGTGAGGAGTCCGTCGCTCATGAAGAGTCCGCTGTTGAGGGGTTCGGTGAAGTTGGCAGTTCCGTGACAGGAGAAATGGACGATCGCGGCCTTAGCTAATCCTGATTTTACTGCGTCGATCGTAGCGTTGTCATGTCTGAGAACAGTCCGATCGCTGAAGCTGTCGATCGCACAATTGATTTCCTGTTCGGAGTGTTTAAGTTTCTCGTCTCCTGTGGGATTGTCGATCGCGAGGATGGAATCGGTGAAGGGGCGATCGGCGATCGTTCTGGCTGCGGTGAGGCTGCGGGCGTTGGGAGTGTAGGTGAAGTGGATGTCGTCGAGGGCGTAGCGTTTGCCTGTGGGACGATCGTCATCTTTGGTCCAGGCGGCGTGGAGAGGGAGAAGGCTGAGGTATCCGGTGGGGATTAGGGTGGCGCGATCGAAGCCTTTCGATTTCAAGTGGTGGACGATCGGTCCCATGAGGAGATCCCAGAGTTGGTGGGTGGTGGTGTCGATTTCCTGGCACCAAGCTGGATAGTTTTCTTTAGA
>JANXNM010000072.1 GCA_025354065.1 Synechococcales cyanobacterium 340R_concoct_173_sub
AGATTGGGAAGGACGCGCCTGTATGGCAATTTTTCATCCCTCTTATCTATTGCGAAATCAATCTCGCGATCAAGGCAGCCCAAAATGGCTAACTTGGCAGGACATGCGAGCGATACGTCAGAAGTATGACGAGTTAAAAGCTGAAGAAGAGTTTTAGACCAGTCGTCTCGAATTTGCCGATCGGGACAGCGCTAGTGATGAGTCATAGTCGAAGAAAACTGTTCTACGCAACGAATAAATAACTCCATACCCAAGGCTAGGGCGGTTTCATCGATATTAAAATGCGGATGGTGGTGGGGAAACGTTAATCCCCGATCGGCATTGGCAGAACCCAGAAAGAAATAACAGCCCGGTACTTCTTGCAGAAAATATGACATATCTTCGCCGCCCATCGTCTGACAATGAGGGGTGACCCGATCGTTGGGTATCAAGGTGTTTGACATTAAAGAATCAGTATCGGCCACCACGTCCAAGGCAACATTTCGGACCAATTCTGTAATCCGAGGATTATTAATCAGCGGTGGATAATATTTCTCATAACTTAACTCGTAGGTCGCGCCGTGCATCCCGCAGACTCCTGAAATGAGTTGTTCAATGCGGTGGTGAAAGTAGTCGGCATACTGGGAATTAAAATAACGCACCGTGCCGCTCAGCCTTGCCGTATCTGCAATCACATTGCAAGCCGTCCCTGCATGAAACTCGCCCACAGTAACGACGGCAGACTCGATCGGGTCAATATTCCGGGCCACAATAGTTTGCAGTGCATTGACAATCTGCGCCGCCACCACAATCGAATCAACGGTCTGTTGAGGAATTGCCCCATGCCCGCCGCGCCCTAGCACCGTAACGCGAAACGTCTCCACCGCCGCCATCAATGCTCCCGCTTTCACGCCCACCGTGCCGATCGGCAACTGCTGCCACACATGCAGCCCAATCATTGCGTCCACCTGCGGATTTTGTAACACACCCGCTTCGATCATCGGTTTTGCGCCGCCCGGTCC
>JANXNM010000150.1 GCA_025354065.1 Synechococcales cyanobacterium 340R_concoct_173_sub
GCCAATGAATTCGTCGGCGATCGTGGTGTCTTTACGATTTTTAGCAAATCTGACCCGTTCTTCTTTTCGATTACACCCACTGAGAGTGATTTTTTTGGCAACCCAGCCCTTCATTGGCGTTGAGATTTTGAACCAGTCGTCCCGCTGATCGACAATGATGACAAATATCCCATTTTTGAGATTGCCGACGATCGGACTAGCTGCTGTACTCCCGGCTGTGCTGGGCTGCGATCGGACATTGGCGGGAGGATTTGGATCGTTGATTTTGCCCATAGTGGTTTCACAACGCTTCACGAGTCGCAAGCTCTCGGGTGCTGCTGTCGAACCTGTCGAACCATCCTTATCACTCATCGAAGAATCGGTTGGAGTTGAAGTTTCAGCCGATGTCAAAGGTTCAGCCGTAGGATCGGACGATGGATCTGTTGAACGTTTTGCCGAGACTTGCGGCGAGGAACTCTGCGATATAATTGCGCCAGCCCCCTCTGGAATTTTGCCTGTTACAGATCTAGAATCGATCGAGGGAGACGGATGGAACATCGCAATTGTAGTGCCACCGATCGCCACTAAGGTCACAAGGCTACCAATAATCACCCTAGGCTTTTTAATAAACGATCGAAGGGATTCCGGTTCCATAATGTCCTGCGCTCCTAGCGAAAAAGTTCCTGTTGCACTATGCAAGAACCTACAGGACAAATCGTGGAAACTACGGAAAATCAATCTGATTAATCTAGTCCCTTATCGTCTAGTTCCTTAGTTTAGATTGATCTTAGATGTTCAATGTTTTTGGTCAGGATTACAAGTTGTGACCGTGAATGGTTCATAAATCCAGCCTCGAATCGGGGCTGAAACCTGAAGCCAACCTTGATTCTCATTGATCACAGCTAGCTCAGCGCCATTTTTCAAATTTCCAGCGATATTGTCGGGAGCGACAACAGGGCTAGATCGGACATTTAAAGGTGGATTTGCATCTGTCGCGATCGTCTGGCAATACCCCAGTTTCGCCAAAGCTGCAATCGATCGCGGCCCATTCATTCCCTGGGACTGTGACGGCTTAGGCGCTAAGACGGCATAGCCAACCCCTAATATCGTTATCATCCCTGTCAGCCAAGCCCCAAAAACAACCGGAGATCTTAATCCCCGCAATGACTGTCTTAATGATTCAGCCAAACCCACAACTTTTAATTCCATAGCGTCACCTACGAATACTCACTATCGTTCTCTAATGTGCCCTATCCCTCGCTGATCAATCTCCAGAGAAATACCCAAAGAATTAGAATCCGATCGATAAATTTCTTCCTTACTGCCTAGGAAACCCTGAGGTCCGGCAGCTACTGTAAAGTTTTGTAAACATTTTGACGCTAAAACAGCTTGACAGCTTGACAGTTCCTAGAGGGCAAGTTAATGTATATTCAACCCGGGTAAATCAAATAAAAGTTGTATGCAAGATAAGCAGAAAGTTACGTTGTATCTCCCCTCCGACCTCCATCGCCAACTCAAAATCCGGGCGGCGGTCGATGCGGAGCCGATGTCTTCTTTAGCAGAGCGGGCGATCGGGTTCTACCTAACCCACGGGGATGTAGTAGAACGACTGGAGAACCATGGTGCGACCCATCGCATTTATAACTGTCCCGAATGTGA
>JANXNM010000169.1 GCA_025354065.1 Synechococcales cyanobacterium 340R_concoct_173_sub
GCTAAACAAATACCATGATCGGGAACCCGAATGCCCGTAGTTTTGCGTTTAGGATGCTGCACAAGTTTTGGAACCATTTTTGTGGCAGGCATAACAAACGTATAGGGACCGGGGACTAATTTTTTCATCAACCGATAGGCACTATCACTCACATCGGCATATTGAGCAATATCAGATAGTGAGTGACATAGAAAAGTTAGGGGTTTGTCATTCGACATTTTTTTGATTTGGCGGACGCGATCGACAGCGGTTTTTGAATTCAGGTCGCAGCCGATCGCATATACCGTATCAGTGGGATATAGCATCACCGAACCCGATCGTAGTGCCGACACAATGGTATCAATGGTTCTTTGTTGCGGGGTATCTGGATGGAGCTTGTAGGTTTGGGCCATGATAAATTAGAGTAGATGGGCAATACCTTCAGACAATAGCGCCAAACTTGTAACGATCGCGAGATTGTTAATTCAAATTTCGGTAATCTCAAATTTTGGTAAACTAAGAACAGATGCAATCAAACCTAGGACTTTAATAATGGCTGCCGACCCAATTACCCCTGCTATCAGCAATCGCATTTGCGCCCACATGAATGATGACCACGCAGAAGCCGTGCTACTTTATGCCAAAGTCTATGGGAACTCCACCCAGGCAACCTCTGCCACGATGGTCGCGATCGATCCCCTTGGGATGGACCTAACGGCTGAAGTCAATGGCACCCCTACCCCGTTACGGGTTTTATTTGATCATACCTTAGAGCATTCTGAAGATGCCCACACGACGCTGGTTCGTATGATTAAATCGGCCCGAAAGCCTTCCTAGTCGGAGCTTATGACGATAGGACCGCTTTGATTGTGGGCATGATGGTTAGTGTGGAGTTTAGGAACCGATCGGACTGGATTCTTTTCTAAGCTCCTCACTACTCTTTTTTCTAAACCTTGCTATGTCCCGCATTGCCTTTATTTTCCTAGAGATTTTGTCCTGTGAAGGGGGCATTCAATCCTACGTTCGCGATATTTTAGCTGCATTACCTTCGACGTTAGATAACACGATCGCAGATGTCTTTTTATTGCGTGATAGTTCCACTATGGAGAATCCCTACGAGTCAGAACGGCTTAAGTTTCATTGTTTCAAAACCCTTTCACCAAACCGTTCTCGTTTTAAATTCATCGTGGCTCTATTGGCCTACATGATTCGATCGCGCCCTACCCACATTTACTGCGGCCACATCAATCTTGCGCCAATCATCCATGCGATTTGTCAGCCGCTTGGAATTCCGTTTACTGTGTTGACCTACGGAAAAGAAGTCTGGGAGCCACTCGGGGCATCCTATCAAAAAGCATTACGAGCTAGTCATAAAATTTGGACCATTAGTCGTTATTCCCGCGATCGGCTTTGTGCCTCAAATCAAATTGAATCAAATAAGGTGGAATTCCTTTATTGTGCGGTAAATGGTCGCGCATTTCAGCCTCAATCAAAAAACGAGCTTTTGATCCATCATTATGGATTTGAACATAGCAAAGTACTCATGACAGTGGCGCGGTTGTGGTCGGGAG
>JANXNM010000170.1 GCA_025354065.1 Synechococcales cyanobacterium 340R_concoct_173_sub
GCCAACAACTGTTTGCCTCTAAATACCAAACCCTCTTGCCCACCGAAGCAGAGTTGGCGGCTATGCTAGAGCAAGAAGCGGCTAAATGCATCAGAAATGCAGAAAACAATGCAACGGAAGGTGATGTATGAGCGGTATGAATTTTCTGGAAAAGTTGTTGGACGAGGCGACGGTGGAGTGGAAGACGCTGGGGGAAGTAGCCAAAATCTATGGCGGTCTTACTGGAAAAATAAAATCAGATTTTGATGGCGGCAATGCAAAATACATTACATACAGAAATATATTTTTCAACATAGATGTTAACTTTAATGCTCTCGAATCTGTCAAGGTGTCTGATTCGGAAAGTCAGCACGAGGTTAAATATGGCGATGTTTTATTTACAGGATCATCTGAAACTGCTGATGAGGCAGGAATGTCCTCGTCTGTCACGACAAAACTTGAAGGTTCTGTGTATTTGAATAGCTTTTCATTTGGTGTTCGATTTAATGCGGACACCCCGCTAGCTCCTGAGTTCTCAAAATACTTGTTTCGCAGTCATTTCATGCGCTCTCAAATTTCAAAGACTGCAAGTGGTGTAACTCGCTTCAATATATCCAAGGAGCGTTTTAAAAAAATCCAAATCCCCATCCCATGCCCAGACAACCCCGATCGCTCTCTTGCTATTCAAGCCGAAATCGTGCGGATTTTGGACACTTTTACAGCGCTGACCGCCGAGCTGACCGCCGAGCTGACCGCCGAGCTGACCGATCGTAAAAAACAATATAACTACTACCGCGATCGCCTGTTGACTTTTGAAAAAGGTGAAGTGGAATGGAAAACATTAGGGGAGATTGGGGAAATTCGCCGAGGTACGGCTATAACTGAAAAGAAAGCAAATTCTGGTGATTATCCCGTCGTAGGAAATGGTCCAAGTCACAATTATTTCCATGACCAAAGCAATAGAAGCGGTGAGACAATCGTTATTGCTAGATCTGGTGTGTATGCTGGACTTGTAAGTTATTGGGATATACCAATTTTTCTTACCGATGCATTCAGCATTCACCCAGACAATAATGCTCTCTCTAGCAAATTTCTTTACTATGTATTGAAGAAAGAGCAGACCAAAATTCACAACATGAGTAAGGGTGCTGGCGTTCCTCATGTTCGGGCAAAAGAGTTTGAGTCTTACAAAGTCCCTGTTCTCCCTCTCGAAGAACAATCTCGCATCGTCGCCATCCTCGATAAATTCGATACCCTCACCACCTCCATCAGCGAAGGCTTGCCCCGTGAAATTGCCTTGCGCCAAAAGCAATACGAATATTACCGCGACTTGTTGTTAAGTTTTCCCCAGATTAAAAATAATTACTTGTCAAATTATTTATTAATAAATAAT
>JANXNM010000184.1 GCA_025354065.1 Synechococcales cyanobacterium 340R_concoct_173_sub
GCTAAAATTATTGGATTTATTGTTACGATCGGCGTGACTATCTACATCACACGCATTGCCCAAAAAGCGCTTGACCAAACTATTGAGGAATAACAATATGAATCCTATAAATATAAACCCTATAGATAAATACGATCGGCAATTGCTCCACCGTGTCCATCCGAGTGATTGGATCAATCCAACGCCTCAATCTGAGTATGATTTGGTGGTAATCGGAGCAGGGACTGCTGGTTTGGTTGTGGCGGCGGGTAGTGCGGGGCTGGGGATAGGATTGAAGATTGCATTGATTGAAAAAGAATCCATGGGTGGCGATTGTTTGAATGTGGGGTGTGTGCCGTCAAAGTGTTTGATTCGATCGTCTCGGGTTATCGGTGAAATTCAGAACGCATCAAGCTTGGGAGTATCGACACAAGGCGTATCGATCGATTTTGCTGTGGTAATGGAACGAATGCGAAAGGTCCGATCGGAAATTAGTCACAATGATTCTGCCCAGCGATTTCGGGATCTTGGAATTGATGTATTTTTTGGGACAGCACAGTTTGAAGATATCCATCACATCACGGTTGCAGGCGCATCACTCAAATTCAAAAAAGCGGTGATTGCTACAGGTGCGCGGGCTAAATCTCCTGATGTGATTGGATTGAATGAAGCCGGATTTTTGACTAATGAATCAGTCTTTTCGTTGACTGAATGTCCCAAACGATTGGCCGTGATTGGCGGTGGTCCGATCGGGTGTGAATTGGCGCAGGCATTTCAGCGATTGGGTTCTGAGGTGACGTTAATTCATAAGAATGCTCAATTACTTGATAAAGAAGATCCGGAGGCCGCTGAAATTGTAAAAACTCAATTACAACAAGATGGCGTAAATATTTTAACCAATGCTCAATGTCAGAGTGTTGCGGCTAGCGATCGGGGTAAACTTTTAACTATTCAATTACCAAATAATCAAACCACCGAAATCACAGTCGATGAAATTTTGATTGGAGCAGGACGGCAGCCCAATGTCGAGAACTTGAATTTAGAGGCGATCGGAATTGAGTTGGATAGTCGCAAAGGCGTTCTTGTGAATGATTATCTTCAAACTAATCAGCCTCATATTTTTGCAGCGGGCGATATCTGTATGAATTGGAAGTTTACCCATGCGGCAGATTTTGCAGCCCGAATTGTGATTAAAAACGCGTTCTTTTCACCCTTTGGACTAGGTAAATCAAAGCTAAGTAATTTAGTAATGCCTTGGGTGACCTATACCCAGCCAGAAATTGCCCATGTTGGGCTATATGAGAATCAAGCAACGGTTCCGACAACGACAATTACAATCCCCATGAGTACGGTCGATCGGGCCATTACCGATGGCGAGGAAAATGGATTCGTCAAAGTTCTACTTCGTGAGGGAAGTGACGAAATTCTTGGGGCGACTATTGTAGCAAATCATGCAGGTGAAATGATTAGTGAAATCACAACAGCAATGGTTAATAAAATTGGTTTAGGTAAACTTGCCGCCGTCATTCA
>JANXNM010000188.1 GCA_025354065.1 Synechococcales cyanobacterium 340R_concoct_173_sub
ATTGATTGGGTCCGATCGGCACGGCATCAGAAAATTGAAACCGCACTTTGTTTAAGCTTTGGATTTGGCGGACAGAATGCAGCGATCGTGTTGGGGCGAGTCTAGGCTTTCTTAGTAGCTTATTTGGCTTCAAGAAGTTTGATGTAAGGCATAAAATAATGAACAGATCTACAGGTATATCTATAGATCTAAATATGGAACTAATTTATTTTTCGCTCGACCACGCGAGTCAGACTAATCCATTCACCTTTGGCATCGTAATTACGAATGATGCGTTGACGGACGTTAGGTTCTGGCATCCAGCCGCATTCCATGAAAAAGGGAATCCCTTTCGGAATTTCCATCGGGAAACTGGCGGAAGTTTTGTCTGGCAACATGAGAACTTGGGTTTTCAATTCAGCTTGGTCGAAAAATAGACTGTTTCCCTCAATTCGACCCTGCGATCGAATGACCCGATCGCTAAATTGTAAGGTTTGATCCAATATGCCAGCATCCGATTGGCTCATGGTTAATGTGGACGTGAATTGGGTTGGAGTGCGCCAGTCGGGGTAATAGGTCGTCGCAGTGCCGTTCCAAGTGCCGATTAAATCGGATATCTGGAGGCGATCGAGAATAGGCGCTTCAGATCCCGATCGGACTTCGCGAATTAGAGTAATGAATTCAGGTTTGCTTTCGGGTGTAAAAAGCTGGACTAGACGTAGGCGGCGATCGGCCCAAACATGTCCAAACTCGCCACCAAATTGTGCAAACGGTGCAAATTGCATTGATCCTTGCGAAAAGGCTCCACAATCACAGAATAAAAGTCCTGGGCTAAGGCTAGCGTATTCTTGAACTAATGGAGTTGGATGTTGGGGCGATCGGCGAGTGAGGGTGAGTTTTGCGCGATGATTGCCGAGATCTTCAAGTTTTAAATGGGATGGAATGGTACTAATTTCGGTGCCATTTAGATCGAATTTGGTAAAGGAGCCATCCCACTGACCTACATTTTTCAACATATTGGCCCAAGGTGTAGATTCGATCGGAGTCTTAGATTCACTGTGCATCATTCTTAAATTTTTAATTCAACATTCCTACATTCGTTATACCAAATAGATTGGTGATTGAGATAGTCCAGATTCACCTAAGCCTGTACGTACAGAAAAGTCTAGTTATCTTTATTCTTCTATTCAACCCCTTGAAATCGAACAATTTTAGAGAACTTTAGATGATTAACCCCACCAGAAATTCGGTTTGCAAGGACAATTGAGAGATCACCTAAGTTAATGCACAGGTACTTTTCTAAGAAATACAGTACTATTGGACTACTCTCTAAATTTCTCAATCCCATTCTCAATCCCTAACTCCCATGTTCAAAGTCTTACACCTTTCAGATATTCATATGGGAAGCGGCTATATCCATGGTCGTTTGAATCCTGAAACAGGTTTAAATACCCGTTTTGAAGACTTTGTACAAACACTTTCATTTTGCATCGATCGGGCCATTAATGACCAAGTGGATTTAGTCTTATTTGGCGGAGATGCATTCCCGGATGCTGTGCCTGCACCTTATCTTCAGCAGGCATTCGCAAAACAATTTTGTCGGCTGAGTGCAGCTAACATTCCTACCGTTCTACTCGTCGGCAATCACGATCAACATTCCCAAGGCGAGGGGGGCGCAAGTTTGTCGATATACCGATCGCTGGGCGTACCAAATGTCATCGTCGGGGACACCTTAGCAACCTATCGGATTGAAACAAAATCGGGTCTATTACAGGTGACGACCTTGCCCTGGTTGAACCGATCGACTCTCATGAGTAAGACTGAAACTGATGGAATGTCAATGGCGCAGGTGAGTGAAGTATTACTCGATCGGCTGCGCATTGCATTAGAAGGTGAAATTCGACAGCTTGAGCCGACTCTACCGCACATTTTGCTGGGACATTTAATGGCAGATGCTGCAACCTTTGGAGCCGAGAAGTTTTTGGCGGTTGGTAAAGGATTCACGGTGCCCTTAAATATTTTGACCCGAGATTGTTTTAATTATGTTGCCTTGGGTCATGTCCATAAGCATCAAGTTCTATGTGAAAACCCATTGACAATCTATCCCGGAAGCATTGAACGTGTTGACTTCAGTGAAGAGAAAGAACCAAAGGGTTTTGTAATAATTGAAATTGCGCCAAAAGAAGAAGAACTAATCACGTCGCATTTATCAAAATCTTCTAAAACCAATTCCAGCGAGCCTCTCACATCACAAGATCTATTTGAAACAACCTATGAATTTTGTTCTGTCCCCGCCCGATCGTTTTGCACCATAGAAATTAATCTGTGCAACTCGACCATGCCACAGGATGACTTATTAATGGCCATTCATCGATCGACGATTCAAGATGCAGTCGTACGATTGATTTATCATCTACGGCCAGAACAAGTGGAATTAATTCAAGATATGGTCGTGCGATCGGCCTTGAGCGCAGCCCATAGCTATACAATTCAAGCCGATTTAGTCATACAAATGTCTAGATCTCGCTTACCAGAACTCGGAGTAGGCGCGACCATTACGCCCATGGAAGCCCTACAAGCCTATTTAATAAATCGCGAAGATTTACGAGATTTAGAATCACCTATTTTAGAAGCAGCGCGGGCCTTAATAGGCGATGAACAAGGGATAATGTTTGGGTCCAGCGGTGATCCAATGTTTGATCCGATGTTCGGTATTAATGTTGCAGTTCCAACGAATCGTTCAATGGAAACGATCGATTTCTCAATAGAAACGTCAGATACGGCGGATGTTCAGTTGAGATTGCTATGATGACAGATATGACAACAGAACAGCCTAATTCAATTGCAATCAGCACCATTCGTCCGCTGTCATTAGATGTTATTCATCGGATGGTTGCAGGGGAAGTGATTGATTCGGCGGCGGCTGTCCTTCGCGAATTGGTAGAAAATGCGATCGATGCAAAAGCGACCCGAATTGTTATTTATCTATGGCTGGAGCAGTGGAAAATTCACGTTATGGATAATGGTTGTGGCATTGATGTCGAGAATCTAAACACGATCGCACGTCCACACACCACGAATAAAATCTCAAATCAATCTGACTTATCAAATATTACAACTTTAGGGTTTCGCGGAGAAGCCATTCATAGCATCGCACAATTTTCAAAATTGGAAATCTTAAGTTGTATTCTAGATTCTGGTTGGCGCGCACAATACAATAGTAATGGTGAACTGATTAAACTCGAAGAAGCCGCGATCGCCCCTGGAACCATAATTCGGGTAACAGATTTATTTAAAAATTGGGAAACCCGCCGCACCGGATCGCGTTCAATTAAACAACAACTCAAACAAATCCAAACCTGTATTCAATCGATCGCCGTGGTTCATCCACAACTAACCTTTCAAGTTTTTCAGGACGATCGCGAATGGTTGATGTTTGGCCCGACGAAACAATGGGTTCAACGGTTACTACAAATACTTCCGACTGGAAACTTAAATGATTTCAGTACCATTCAAACAAATGAGATTGAACTTATACTAGGATTACCTGATCGAATTTCGAGGCGATCGCCTGATTGGATCAAAGTTGCAGTAAACGGTCGAATCGTTCAACTGCCCACCGTGATTCAAACCATCATGACAGTATTACGGAAAATGTTGCCCCGAGATCGTTACCCGATTGTCCTAGTTCATTTACAAGTACCACCCGCGCAAGTGGATTGGAACCGAGATCCGGCTAAATCATCATTATATTTACAAGAACTGGACGATTGGCAAACCCTAATCACCCAGAGCATCCAGCAAGCACTTCAATTATCAGACCAGTTACTATCCGGCACCCGAACCACAAATTTTCTTCGGGCCGCCGAGCAAAGTGCCGGATATGGCCGATCGCGATCGATTGATCACGCAACAGATAATGCAGACAACCCAATAGACAACCTAGATAGCCCAATCGCACCCGATGTTCCGATGCCCAACGCTGTCGCCCAATCTCTACCCAGCAGCTTAAGAGCAATTGCTCAGGTCCGCAACACCTATATATTGGCTGAACATATCAGTGGCATGTATCTAATCGAACAACATATCGCTCACGAACGGGTTTTGTACGAACAGATTTGCGATCGGTGGAATATTGTAACCATTGAGCCAGCAATTGTACTGAGTAAGCTCTCTGCGCGTCAATTGGAACAGTTGGAAGGAATAGGTTTACTCGTAGACGAGTTTGGCGATGGATTATGGGCCATACGGACAATCCCAGAATCGTTGCTTCACCGAGAAGATTGTGCGGAAGCCCTACTAGAACTGAGTCTCGGCGGAGATTTGCAAACTGCCCAAGTCGCAATCGCTTGTCGCACTGCTATCCGTAATGGCACACCCTTATCAAGCTCTGAGCAGCGTCGCCTACTGCAACAATGGCAACAGACTCGCAATCCTCACACCTGTCCCCATGGCCGCCCGATTTACTTAGTCCTACAAGAAACCGCATTATCTCAATTTTTCCGTAGATCGTGGGTCATCGGAAAAAGCCACGGTCTTGAGTAACCCAACGAGAAAATTTATACGTATTCAGATCTTCAAGAAAAAGTCGATCTTATTTAATTGCGATTCCTAAAGCGTTTTGGTTAGGCTTTTCAAAAAGTCAGTCACAGGTTTAGTAATCCAGTTCAAACCCACCTTGACTTGATGCTCAAACGTCGGCATTCGCATGAGATAAATCATCCGTCTTGCCAAATGAGCCGAAACCCCATTAAGTTGTAACCCAAGCCCTGCCAACGTCGCATCATCCGAACCCAAGGTCATCATTTCACCTAAATGTTGATATTTGAATGTCAGCAAAGGCCTATTCGTCAAAGAAGCCCAAAGATTCCAGCCAGCATAGTCGGCTTGTTGGAATGCGGCTTGAGCAGTCGTCGGGATGATTTGTCCGTCAGCATCTTTACAATCAGCCACATCACCCAGCGCATAAACTTCAGGATAGCCTTCGACTTGAAGTGTCATTTGGACTTTAACTTGGCCCCTATTATTTTTCGGCAACGGCAAATTTTGAATCACCTCTGAGATGCGCGTCCCCACCGTCCACAGCACCAAATCAACAGGCAAAGTCTCAGACTTATCATCATATTGCAGTGTAATCTCGTCACTCGTCACATCGCTAGTCTTGGTCTGAAGATCCGTCCAGACTTTACGATCGAGCAACGCTTTTTCAGCGGCCTTACGGTTGAAGTCAGGAGAAAAATTCAAAATCCGATCGCCCAATTCCACAATCCGCAATCGCCCCCGATCGCCCAATCGTTCCGCCAAATTACAAGCTAATTCAACCCCGCTATATCCCGCCCCAATAATCGCCACCCGAATCCGGTCAGCAGCACTCGCTTCCAAATCTTTCAACCGATCGCTGAGGCGCATGGCATCATTCAAAGTCCGAAATGGCAAGGCATTATCCGCCGCACCCGGAACGTTCCCAATCACCGATTCGCCGCCCATCGCCAACACTAAGCGATCGTAAGAAAGTCGTTCAGCCTGTCCATTTTGAGTAACTTGAACCGTACGGCCTGCCAGATTTACAGAGTCAACCGTAGCCTGAACATAGCGAATACCTGTCCCCGAAAGAAGTTCGCTGTAATAAGGCGCTACTTCCCAGCTTTGCAAATCACCCGTCACCACTTCGTAAAGCAACGGCAAAAATACAAATCGATCGCACTTATCAACCAACGTAATTTCCGGCTTTTCATGCCCAATCCACGGCAACTGACTCAGCCGTAGCGCAGTATATAGACCGCCGAAGCCGCCACCCAGAATGCAAATACGAGACATGAGCCAACCAATGTTAAGGAATGTATCTCACTAGTTTACTGCGTTTTTACAATTCTTGCGCCGTGGTTGCTAATCATGAGGGATCCCCGACCACTTCCAAAGCTGATTGAGTGGAAAATATAGCACGGGTGCCCAGAGACTACTCAAAATAGCCGAACTCAATGCAATAAGCTGATGATGCTTCCAAATATCGATTAGAGTACGGTTGCCGAGAAAACTGAATTGCAACGCCATTACGGTCTCACCCACCACAGCCATACCAAACGTGACGAGAGTAATGGTAATAAAATCTTCGCGGAGAAATCGCTGTTTTTGAAGGCGTGAGGTGAGATAGCCAACGAACATTAGACTGAAAATATGCGTCGGATTTTCTTCAGTCATCGCATCTTGTAATAGCCCCAACACTAGCCCTGCGCTCATCCCTTGCCACACCGATCGTTTAAAGCTCCAAATCACGACCCATATTAGCAGCCAATTCGGACCGATCCCAGCCAACGCCATTCCGGGTAAACGCGTAGGAAGCAGCATAAGGCATATCCATACTGACATCACCGTCAAACATCCACCCAAAATCAACCGAAGTTCAGGATTGCGATCGATCGTCTGAACCATCTGCGTGATGCCAGGAAATTGCATTAGGGTTTCTCAGCGGGGGAGGTTAGAATTCTACTGTTTTTGGGTTCAGGGTCTGGGGTAAGGTCTTCGGTCTGGGGAGGCAAGTAGGGATAAATGGCAGTCCATTCGAGAGCCGCGATCGGGGCCGTGAGCTGAATTACGGCTTCGGGTGACGGACTTTTACCCATATCGACAGATTCCACGCGTCCAACGGGAAGGCCAGATGGAAATTTCTTACTAAAGGCAGAAGTAACGACAGTATCGCCGCGACGAACATCAACATTTTTATCGAAGAATTCCATAATCACTTGACTACCCGCCTTGTCGCCGCTCTGGCCCTTAATAAATCCTGTGGCGCGGGTCCGACTAACAGTAACACCCACCTGATTAAAGGCATCACTTAAAAGAGTCACCACACTACCACTGTCCGAAACTTTACTCACTCGGCCCACAACTCCACCAGGACTCATGACGATACTGTTGAGTTCGACACCATCTTTTTTGCCGCGCCCAAGAACAAGATGGGACCACCAATGATCAGCACTGCGCCCAATCACTGGTGCGGGAATTCCCTTTGATTTTTGAGCTTGGGTGAAGCCGAGAAGATCCTCGAGTTTCTGATTTTTATTTTGAAGATCGATTAAACGCTGCTGAAGTTCTTGGGCTTGGGCGTTTTCCAGTTGAGCCGTCCGATCGGGACTGTTGTAAAACGAGCGAACGACAAGTTGGTAGCTCTCAAGCAAAAAACCACCTTGAGTCTGACGAATAATTAAGGCAATGCCGACAGCCGCGCCAGTCAACAGCGTAGTTGTTCCAAACCGTTCCCACCAACGACGTACTGACAGCATAAATAATAAAATAATGACTACTTGGATATTGAATCAATCTAAGGAATTTTATAGCGGAGGTTTAACGCGCAGCCATAATTACGCCTTCACAATTAGTTTCTTCACATTAATATCTAGAGATTCAGGATAATTTCAATCCCACAGGTCAAAATTATCCGAATCCAACAGACTTATCCAGTCTAGCGAGGGCGACTGCTGAAGACTCGCTCCAGTTCCTTGAAGTTTTCCAAAACGCGCCCGGTACCCAACACGACACAACTCAACGGGTCAGCTGCTACATGAACCACAATCCCAGTCTCATGGCTGATCAAGGCATCAAGTCCTCGTAGCAAGGCTCCACCACCCGCTAGCATAATGCCCCGATCGATGATGTCTGAAGCCAATTCAGGCGGAGTCCGTTCCAAGGTGCGTTTGACAGCATCTATAATCACCGCTAACGGTTCAGCCATGCTTTCCCGAATTTCTGGTGTCTTAATGGTGACGATTTGGGGCAAGCCAGATAATAGGTGCAATCCTCTGACTTCCATAGTCTCTTCATCCAGTTCACGGTTCGGATAGGCCGAGCCAACAGCGATTTTAATTTCCTCTGAGGTGCGTTCACCGATAATCAAGTTGTGAACCTTTTTCATGTATTGCATGATAGCTTCACTGAGTTCATCGCCTGCAACCCGGACAGATTCACTAAGAACCGTTCCCTGCAAGCTTAAAATCGCGACTTCAGTGGTACCCCCGCCAATGTCGATGATCATGTTACCTGTTGGTTCCTGTACCGGAAGCCCCGCACCGATCGCCGCCGCAACAGGCTCATCAATCAAAAAAACTTCCCGCGCTCCAGCTTGGGTTGCTGCATCCATCACCGCTCGACGTTCGACCCCAGTGACACCACTCGGAATCCCAATCACCACACGGGGCGAGACCAATTGACGACCATCATGAACCTTGGTGATGAAGTGTTTCAACATTAGCTCAGCGATATCAAAATCCGCAATCACACCATCTCGCAGCGGACGGGATGCCACAATATTTCCAGGAGTACGGCCTAGCATCCGCTTAGCCTCTTCACCGACTGCAAGGGGAACGCCTTCGCGCTGATCCATGGCCACCACGGATGGCTCTTGCAGAACGATTCCTTTCCCAGAGACATATACCAAGGTGTTGGCAGTACCTAAGTCAATACCCATATCTCGGGAGGCAGAGAAGCGGCCAAAAAAATTCACGACAGTAGCCTCAGCAACTTTAGTCCAACAAAATACAAATGATTAGTTACAGGCATTCAGATAAACCCCGAAGCAATCAATGCTGAATCTTATTACGTTTCATTCCCCTCGTCTAGCCACATGGAATACTGCACCAGTCCTGCACTATTGAGATGAGAGATGTTTTACAATGCAGAAGTTTGCCGAAAGAGATGCCAGGACGGGCATATCCGTACGTTTGACACTTTAAAGTAAACAATAATATTGACCAGATAGATTCTGAAATTAAATTTATCAACTTTAATCTGTCCCTCCAATATTGTGGGATTTTCTGAGGCTAAGGCTAGAATATCTCTACCAATTGAAATAAGCGATCGGAAATCATGAGTTTAAACGTTGTGACTTTGGTGGGACGTGTGGGAGGAGAGCCAGATGTTCGTCATTTTGAGTCGGGGAGCGTAAAATGTCGCTTGACGCTGGCAGTGAACCGTCGGACAAAAAATGACCAGC
>JANXNM010000214.1 GCA_025354065.1 Synechococcales cyanobacterium 340R_concoct_173_sub
TATCAGTTGAAAGAGAGGCGATCGATGAATCTTACAATGCTTGTTAAAACCTTAGACTCCGGACAAGTGGAGGCATCTGTTCTAGAATTTCCAGGATGTCGCATTGAGGCATCGTCGAGAGATATTGCGATCGATCAGTTACGGACGACGTTAATTAATCGGCTACAAGATACGGAACTATTACCGTTTGAGATTCCTGTAAATCTTGCTAATCCTTGGGTGAAGTTATTTGGGTTATTTAAGGACGATCCCTATTTTGATGAGGTCGTGAACATTATGCAGGCAGAACGCGATGCCTTAGGTAATGAAGAGATTGACCCCGCTTATTATTCGTAATTTCAATGACAAATTTGATTTTAGATACGGACCATATGTCATTAATTCTGCGCGGGGATAATCAGCTTCGAGAGCGGGCATTGCGGGAACCCAATCTCTCAATTGCCGTTGTGACGTTTCAGGAAGTGTTTAACGGTTGGACAACACGTATTAATCAAGCGAAGCCGGATGAGGATTTTGTGGCGTTGTACTCTCGCCTCTGTAGTGCGATTCTCATCACTGAGAGGCTTCGCCAACGACTATTTTAAGCAAACGGAAATTCTGACTTTTGATTCAGATTCAGATATGGTGTTTCGAGCGCTTCTAAAAAATAATCCACCACTCCGTAAAGCTCGATTACAACGAGACATGAGAATTGCTGCGATTGCATTAGCTAATGATGCAACGATCGTAACCTGCAACACGAAGGACTTCATACAAGTGCCAGGATTGAAGATAATAGATTGGACAATGTAGACGATCGCCCCTCCTCCCTAAACTAACGCAGAAAGCCGATCGCACATATCCCGCACCTGTATGTGATCAGGAAACAACGTCAGATAATCATCCAAATCCCGAATTACCATTTCAATCAAGTCTGTAGAGGCTTCAGGGGCACGATTACTGGAGGTGCGATCATTAATACTAGCTATATTTTATTGTAAGACAAGCGATCGATTACAAGTGAGCTTAACTGAAAATCACAGGACGTAGTATTTTTATCTTTGGAAATCTAGGTTAAGACTGCGATCACGTAAGTAGAAAAGCTGTAAAGTTAGCTGTTTTATATGCTTAAGTATAATTTTTATTTCGATGAAGTAATGGCGAGACTCCAAATACCCCGCCAGTTAATCAATTAATGAATTGAACTTCACTCTAAAATACTAGAGACCGAGTGTTTACAGCTTGACTCTGAAAGTCCCAAAGGTTGAACAAGAGCGCGATCGTACCTTTGCTGTCCGATCGCTTGTAAAAAATTTGTTTGAACCACTATTGCTTGGAATCTCAATAGTATAGGATTGCATATGAGAAACCAATTTATCGCTAGTTTCAAAGGCTTTCATGCCGAATTTAGCCAGCATAACAGGTACGGGTTCGCCTGCGCTGGAAATCAAGTCGAAGTTAACAGCACCTTGCTGTCGAATATCATTACCATTGATATTACTGGACCAGTCACCCCACTTCATAGAGATATTCCCCCTAGCTTGCCCAATTATGCAAAGTGGACCTTGATATTCATTTTTCATTGTCCACCAACCTGCGTGAGCAGGACTAATAAATGCACCAACAAAAGCAGCGGCAGAGATTCCAGCGAAGAACAAAGATTTTAATTTCATGTTTACAATTTAGATTGAACAGTCAAAACTAGTGTAAAAAAAATACATTATTGAGATCCGTATATTTTCGGTAATTTACCTATTTCTGGGCAATTCTCAGTATTCTCTGGCAAGTTGATGACCTTTCGGCGTTGCTAAATCAGGGAATGAAGTTGTAAAACTGAATAGTTAGAAGATTGAGTCAGCTTGAATGTTCAGTTTTGCAACCCAAATTTTTCACACCTATTTTCAGGAATGCTGCACCCAAGCATTCGCATCGTTGGCGAAGCATCTCCCTGGAGAATCGGACTTCGCCCTGCAATACAAACTAGCACTGAACCCAACTTCCCAAATCGCTCCTCCAGCAACGATCGCAATTTTCTCTTGGCTAGGTTGAGCGGCGATCGCTCTTCTCGATTTAGAGCGTTAACGTAGGCTCTCGAAGAGCATTGCGATTCTGGAAACTTGGATGAAGAAGCAATCCGATCGTAATTCTTAATAGGAAACTATATTGCCTTAAACTTGTTCAACCATCCAAAGCAACATTCCTAAAATCACCTCTGTTGGAGGCAATGGATAATCCGTCAAATCCACCGTGACGGTCTGCCCCTGTAGTTTCATAAATCGCCAAGTAGTTCCGCGACTGACACAGCCATAGATCGTGTCGATCGGTTTGCCGCAGTCCTGATTAAACCTTTGCGCGACGACCATGGACGCAAGACATTGACCTATCCCTTTTTTAAGATGTTCTTTTTTGGATTCAATAAGCACGATCGCAGGTGCTTCAATCGCGAGTTGATCATTTGATTGACTGATTAAAAAATCACAATATCCATTCAGCCCCACATTAAAATCAACATTGAATTCCTCGCCGGAAAACACACTAATATCATTGTGTAAAATCCGTCGAACTTCTAGTAAAACCGGATTGATAGGTAAGCCCGAGCAAGACGAAACCCTATTTTTTTGGCATTTTTTCTGGATTGATGGCAAAAATACAATGGAATACTAGTGCGATCGTTTAGGATATTTCAACGCATTTGCATAGACAGTCACTCAATGAAAACCTCTATCCTTCAATCAGATTCCCCGCCTGAACATTCACTCAAAGCCCAAGACCTCGATTCTGAGGCTTTAAGCCGATCGCTTCTAGATTGGTATCAAATCTCAGGCCGAGATCTACCTTGGCGAAAAACCCGAGATCCCTATAAAATCTGGATTTCGGAAATCATGCTCCAACAAACCCAAGTTAAAACCGTCCTTCCCTATTTCGATCGCTGGCTAACTCTATTTCCTACTCTAGAAACATTAGCTAATTCTCAGTTGCAGTCTGTGTTGAAAGCATGGGAAGGCTTGGGTTACTATGCACGGGCACGAAATATTCATAAGGCCGCAATTGTTATAATGGAAAGGTTCTCAGGACGATTTCCCGACACATTAGAAAATGCAATGCTATTGCCTGGAATCGGGCGAACAACCGCTGGAGGAATCCTGAGTTCTGCATTTGATCTACCCTTGCCCATTCTCGACGGCAACGTAAAACGGGTTCTGTCACGATTAATTAATCTGCCCGTCCCGCCCGATCGAAATCTTGCAACTTTATGGGAAACTTCCGCATCATTAGTTCCGCTTAACCAAGGGCGCGACTTCAATCAAGCATTTATGGACCTTGGGGCCACAGTTTGTATCCCAAAAGCACCTAATTGTGTAGTTTGTCCGTGGAATCGGTTCTGCAAGTCGTACAATTTAGGAGTTCAAAATCAAAGACCCATGACCGAACCAAAAGTTCCCATTCCCCACAAAATTATTGGCGTTGCAGTAATCTGGAACAGCAATCAAGATAATACTATTCTGATCGATCGTCGTAAGCCGGAAGGACTTTTGGGTGGAATGTGGGAATTCCCTGGAGGTAAGATCGAACCGGGTGAAACCATTCCTGAATGTATCAAACGAGAAATTCAAGAAGAACTAGGAATTGAAATTGCGGTTGATGAATCCCTGATGATCATTGACCACGCTTATAGTCACTTCAAAGTAACCCTCCATGTCTACCATTGTCGTCACCTCGGCGGTATTCCTCAAACTATTGAATGTGACGAAATTAAATGGGTAACATTATCAGAGTTGAATGAGTATCCGTTCCCGACGGCTAATTTAAAAATCATTCAAACATTACAACAGTCCGGTCCGCGTTTTCCGGTTTCTCCCTGATGGTTAGTCAATCCCATTCTAGAATCATTCGATCGCGATCGGCCCATAGTCAGCCCTCCATTTCAACTTCAATACGATGGGGCGAACGATCGGCACTTGATCGCGGTCCGGTTGTGGGCACATTAGCCAACCGTAACCATCGCAATGTCATCGGTGCTCACGGCGGCAGCTATGGCATTTATCGCGCTCTTTCCGTTGCGTCCGGTGAATTAGATCCTCGTCATCAGGCATTATTGGAGCATACTGAACCATTGATCACGATCGCCCCTAATGAGGCTTGGTTTGACCCGACAAAAATTGTGTCGCTTGATCCTTGGGGCGCGATCGTTACTGAAATGTTTGCGCCGCTTATTCAAAAGGGGTATCAAATTCGTCCAACTATTGCAATTACTCAAGCGCATTTAAATTTGCCAGAAATTCAGAATGCGATTGCTAAAGGAACCTTAACTATTGACGGTGAGATTCTAAAACCCAATGGATCAATAAAAGTGACAAAGATTGCGATCGACCCAGTTTGGTATCTTCCAGGAATTGCAAAACGATTGGAAATTGATGAACAATCATTACGACAAGCGCTACACGATCAAACGGGTGGAATGTTTCCCGAATTTCTAAATAATCGTGACTTAAAAGTATGGTTACCCCCGATCGGAAATACTACGGTCTACATTTTTGGCAATGCGGATCAAATTCAAAATGAATCACGAGAACTAGCATTGCGAGTACATGATGAGTGTAATGGTTCTGATGTTTTTGGGTCCGATATTTGTACCTGCCGCCCCTATTTGATTCAGGGAATTGAAGAAAGTATTAAAACAGCACAGTCAGGTGGAACGGGCATTGTGGCCTATTTCCGAAAGGAAGGTCGTGCCTTAGGAGAAGTGACTAAATTCTTAGTTTACAATGCTCGCAAACGTCAGGGCGATCGGGTGGATCAATACTTTGAGCGAACCGAATGTGTGGCTGGGGTCCAAGATTCGCGTATGCAGGTATTGATGCCGGATGTATTGCATTGGTTGGGGATAAAACGCATCGATCGCCTTGTTTCAATGAGCGATCATAAATACAATGCGATCGTCAATTCAGGCATTCAAGTGATCGATCGTATTATGTTAATTGATGACTTAATCCCTCTAGATGCGAGGGTAGAAATCGAGGCAAAGAAGGCCGCAGGATACTACAGTGCGTAACGGCATATGCGTAAAACAGACTATTAATAGACAGTCCCCGACCAATCGATCGTTTGGGTAATTGATCTGTTGCCGAGCGATCGAATAGCTTTAATTTCCACCTGTACATCATTTCCTGTTTTAAATGTGTCTGATGGAACTGGTAGCGCACCCAAATTCAATACAAAACGATTGTAATCTCGCGTCACTAAATTGCTTGGAAGCACTCCTTCATAATACGTTTCAGCATTACCCAATCGATTCGGAATGCCATTTCCACCACCAGTTTTTATTTTGACTGAAAACTGAGTCCCTACCAGATCAGATTTTGCCCCTGAATCAATCACTGCCAATGTAAATTCCCGATCGCGTTTGTCGCTAATTCCCGGAGTTAGCTTCGTCACATCCCGTTGGTGAACTACCGCATTAATGCTCACTACAGCACCTTTAGAGGTATCTATTTGTTCTACTACCGACCAGAGTTCTCTATCTTTAAACTCAAACCCTATTTCACCATTCTCCTGTAATCCTACAGTAACTCCTTGAGTCCCATATTCATTAATTCCCGATTTAGCATTCCATTTCACTGTGGCCGTTTTTTCAAGACGATCGCGATATTCCAAATACTCATCACTAATCTTAGAATTGATTTGTAATAGTCCCAACGCACCAGATTGCTTGTACCATCGGTTCAAAGTAAGGGGAAAGGTTTGAGATGAAATAGTTGACAATGGTGCGCCATATAAA
>JANXNM010000269.1 GCA_025354065.1 Synechococcales cyanobacterium 340R_concoct_173_sub
TCTAAAACCAGATCAATTCTGCTTTTTTCCTGACCATAGGCCACTTCCGATCGAATGCTGACATAATCCCTCAATTCAGCAATAACGTTTTGTTCGATCGCGTCTTTGACGACTTTATTGGGCAAGGCAGTATTCACACCACACCAGACAGGCCGATCGTTATCATTAACTTCAATGAGTTCCCAAGTGTAGGCAAGTTTACGGGTTTTGCTATCACTTTTGGAAACCATAACGCGATTGCCGAGAAGACATACGCCCGTCATGGGTCCAGTATTAGGACAATGGGCGGTAATCAGTTCCCCGGTTGTGAGTTCAATATCGGCAAAGAATCGTTTATAGCGACTGATTAGCTTGCCTTCAAATAATGGTGGATAGTTGTAAATAATTGTCATGATTGAGTCAGTATTATTTTGAGCGGATGAATCCCTCTTTCAGTCCTAAGGTTGGATTTGCGAATTGTACTGATTTCAAATCTTTGGGAGTACAAGGAATAGGTGCTGTCCAACACAAATCATCTCCGTTTTGGGTTGTCTGATATTCAATTTGATTGTCAGATTTCATGACCAGTGGGCCTGGCCCTTGAACTAAGGGTGGCAAAACAATTCGATCAGGTGTGATCTTACTGACAATCAGAACTGATAAAATTGCTAAACTCAAGATAGTATAGAAGATTTTCAAGTGCAATTTTTGAAAAAATCTGGTCAACTTCCGATGTGCAGTGTTGGATCGCTCGACCCATAGCGCAAATCCTAAAGCGGGAATAACAGTCAAATATCCGACACAGAACCGCCACAGTGGGGACATGACGGCAGCTAAGATAATTCCCATTCCAGCCATTCCAGTTAATAACTTGGTTTCTCGTGCTTTGAAAGCCCCTGCTCTCCACAAGAAACAACTAGCCAACGTTGAAGCGAGAAGTTGAAGGAGATATTGAGGTTCTCGAGTTACGCTCTCTACCATCCAATACCAACTTTCAGGATTGGGCGGATTCAAAGTACTCCAACGATTGAACGTTACCATAGCCTGACGGAAATCGGCCAACTCTTCAGATGAATAGCTCCAAGGTGTAGTCAAGCAGAGTAAATTGGAAGGAAAAGCAGGGCAACCAGAAGTCTTGATGCCATAAAGTATACTGGGTAGCAAACAAATAATTGTCAGACCTAAACCTTGAATGATTCTCATTGTGTTCCAAGAACGAGATTGGATAAAGTATAGGAATCCGGTAATTCCAATCGGAATTGCACTTAATTTAATGCCACAGGACAATATACTTACCATTAATATTATCCATTCTCTTCTATCAGCTTTTTGACTTGAATCATTTTGGAAAAGCATAATCCAACCGATTAGTTGCGTGCTCACTGCGACAACATAGTCTGGACTATAAGATGTCGTGAAGATCCAAATGAATCCAATCCATAGAGTAGGCAAGGCGATCAACATGAACCAATCACTTACTTTATCTCGTTGATCTAGAATTCGTTGTCCAATCAGAATCACTTGGCTAATCACTAGTGCATCTATAAATCCATTAATAATGCTTGCACTTCTCGTCGATAGAATACTCTGATTAAACACGGAAGAAAGGGCTAACCAAGCTGCGTTATAGCCAAATGGCAGATGTATTAATGCTAAACCAGGAACACTTCCGAATTGATTTAACCATTGTATAACCGGATAGTGATATGCCCCTGTGTCATACAGTCGAGCTTCACGGGTTTGTAATGCTGCTAAAATGATAAGAATGGCACACCATTTTAGCCATTCAGTCAAAGTAAAGTCTCGTAATTTCTCAATTCCTTCAGCGATCGTCTGACGCACTGGCTTTAATAGAAGGGATAAGCCAATAGTTCCTAGAACTAAGGTAATTGCAATCGGTAATTGAATCGCCGTAATTAATGAGGTGAGTAATGAGATCTGCGAAAAAACTAAGATGCCAATCCATTCAGCGAGGATAATTCGATCACCCAACCGTACCCGTAAATCAACCTTTAGAAGGCTCATGATAGCAGTTCCGAGGCAGAGACAGAGTAAAGACAAGACTAACCAAATCAAAATTAAACTAATCATATATTATTGTTTAGAGGGTGAAAGACTACTAGATTTAGGGGCAAACCCCAAAGCAACGGCGTAGGCCAAAAATCCATTGAGATTGGTAAATGGTGGCATGAATAAGGGTAGGAGAATGAAAAACCGATCGCGATTACTATTCACTTTGGGATACAAATGTAAAAATAATGGAATATACCAAACTAATCCCATAATCCATGCGCGGGGATTCACAAAATTAATCACATTCAACATTGCATAGAATTGATAGATCAAGTCACTGCGCCGTGTTACTCGTAATAGAATTGCTAGTAGAATTGAACCAACAATAAAGCAACCGATCGTATTATTCAGCAACAGCGGATTCATGAAGCCATTCGCAAAATCCTGCATCGCAAACAATCCATTGCCTTCGATCGCCTGTACCACATTATTTACCACACGTTGCCCGTGAGTAGTTACCGTTTCTGAACTTGTGATTTTGCCAAATACACTAGGGATCACAAACTGAAAAAATGAAGATAAACTGAGGGTTTGAAATATAGCAGTGGCAAAGAAAATAGAATTAATGTGCTTGCAATAGCATAAGCTGCAACTCTAAATTGGCGTTTGATTAAATAATAAATAATGACGATCGCAGGAAAGATTTTAATACAAATTGCAAGTCCTAAAAGCAAAGCTGATTGCATAAGCTTCTGACTACGATAAAAATGAAATGAAAGCCAAGTCAGCAATACAATAACTAAATCAATCTGACCGCGTTCAAAGGTGGAAAGTAACGGGAAGCTACAAGTCACAAATAGGAAAGCTTCTCCTGGTGTTGATAAACCATCATTCCGTTTCTTAGCAAATAGTAGGCATAACCCAATCAAACCTACTAAAATTAATGCACTAAATACAATTTTTGCAGTTCCATAGGACAAGAATCCTAAGGGCAAGAATAATAAGGCTGCCAATGGGGGATAAATAAATCCAGACGCGATCGAATCTTCTGCATTAATGGCGGCATAGAGTTCAGGAAATTGCGTGACCGGATTTAAATAAGGATCGAGATTCAATAGGACCGATCGGGCTGCTACATAAAATGCCCGAAAATCAATCTGATAGGCTGACAGTAAGGTATAGACGAGAAAGCCGATCGGTAAAAAATAAATAAATGGACTGCTAGAAAGATTGCTTGGTCGATCGGTTTGGCTCAGATTTTGTTCAGATTGAATCGACATCGATCGGCCTCAGGTAATTCCCATAAAATCTATCCCCTAAATTCCCTTAGTCATGGGGCTTTGGGGATAGAGGATACTTTCAAATTTCTATTGAACTAAAATTTCTATTGAACTCTAACTTTGATCCCCCTTGCTAACTAAGGAGGTTAGGAGGATCGAATCTTCTCTAAATGCCCAAGCGTTGATAAACCTGGTCGAGATTCTTCAAATGATGACTTGCATCAAAACAATCTTCAATTTCCGCAGCATTTAAATGAGCCTGAACCTTAGCATTCTCCTCAATGCGCGCCCGGAAATTGCCGCCTTCCACATTCCATTCTGTATGGGCACAACCCTGAACGATCGCATAGGCTTCTTCACGATTCATGCCTTTGCCAATCAATGCCAATAGCACTCGTTGACTGAACACAACTCCGCCATAGAGATTCATA
>JANXNM010000293.1 GCA_025354065.1 Synechococcales cyanobacterium 340R_concoct_173_sub
CGATCGTCTAGGATAAGTCTTTTAATTTGTTTGACATTGCGATCTTTAAGCGATTGGGCGAGGGCTTGAAGATGACTTGCTTTAAACGTTGGATCCCCTTCACCGACTAAATGAAACTGATTATTTCCTAGATCGTAAAGAGTTGTTTTTACCGTAAAACTTAAAGGAAGTGTTTGAAGCGCCGCCGCAGTCGTTAGGAGTTTTGCATTGGAGGCAGGAAGCAAAAGTCGATCGGTATTATGGGCATACAATGTTAAAGGATTGCGACCTTGGGTTTGAATTGAGATACCAAATTGAGCCGATCGAAATTGGGGCTGATTCACAATCAGATCTAAGTCGCGAATTAAAGCTGGACAAGCTTTTGTTGGCCATTGATTCAAAACAGCCATTAAAGGCATAATCAGTGAAATTAAATACTTATTTAAATAGATCATAAAAATGCCCACACCCTCTATAAAGCATCATAAACTAAACTCGTCCTGGCAACCGATCGTCATAGGCATAGATATCGGCGGCACCGCAATCAAATTAGGACGCTTTGATCATACAGGCCAAGGACTCCAATTTCTGACGATCGCCACGCCACAACCTGCCACGCCCGATGCAATACTAGATGCAATAGTTGCCGCCATCTCAACAATAGATCCACATCAACAAGCAACAAGCATTGGCATCGGAACTCCCGGACCCACCGACGTAACGGGGCGAATCGCAAGACTAGCCATTAACTTACCTGAATGGGTGAATGTACCTGTTGCCGATCGGATAGAAGCCCACTTCAAAATCCCTTGTACTGTTGGGAATGATGCAAATTGTGCGGCATTAGGAGAACAATGGCAGGGAGCAGGACGAGGCTATCAGAATATAGTTATGCTTACTCTGGGAACAGGAGTCGGTGGCGGAATCATTTTGAATGGACAATTATTTGTCGGCCACAATGGGGCAGCGGGTGAATTAGGATCTATTAGTTTTAATCCTGATGGGCATCCCTGTAATAGTGGCAATCATGGATCACTTGAACAACAACTTTGTATTAATTCAATTGTGCGACGATCGGGAAAAGATCCAGCTATATTAGGACAACTCGCAAACGCTGGAGATCCTGACGCACTAGCCTTTTGGGAATGCTATGGTCGAGATTTAGGAATAGGGCTAACGACATTGATCTATGTGCTGAATCCAGAGGCGATCGTCATTGGTGGTGGAATTTCTGGTAGTAGTGAGTTCTTTTTTAAGAGTGCAATGATTGAAATGCAAATGCGGGTTTCACACCCATCCAAAGGAACTCAATTGTTAAAGGCAGAATTGGGAAACCAGGCCGGAATGTATGGTGCAGCGAAACTGGGATTGCAGAGACTAATTGAGCTAACCCCTTGAGACTCACACAATTTTAAATAGGCGATTTTAAATAGACGATCGCTCATCAACCTCTACCCGCACTCAAAATCTGGTTTGCCGTGAGATTTAATGGAGGAAATGATGGAGAAACGATAGTCTCCTCACCCATAAATGTCTCGAATTGGTATTCAGTATCAATCAAAGTTCCAACTCTCACCCATTCTCGCGATGGATCAATCTGCCACATTTCAGCAATCCCACGCGCCGCATATTCCTTGGGCTTCTGTTCGTAATCACGTTGATAGTTAGGTTTTGTTTCATCACCCGGAGAAACAACTTCAACAACAATAAGTGGATTGGGTTCACCCAGAAATAGACAAGCTTCCCTGCGTCCCTCGATCGCAGATGCCGAGTCTTTTGTGTGAATAATTAAATCAGGATCACGAGCAGTGGCCGATGGCGAACGTACCGATATTTTTTGTTTAAATCCAATGCAATAACTTGGGAATCCCATTTGAATAAAAACCCCAAACAGAAATCCTGCAATCCAAGTATTAATCGTACTTTCAGCGCCCATTTCAACTAATACTCCATCCACAAGCTCATAACGCCGATCGCTACCATCGTCATAGGTCAAAAATTCTTGTAAGCTCATTCGTCGTTGACCTCCGGTCTGTCGGAGACTATCGGTTGCAATTGTCATAGCTTTGACCTCCCATTTAGCTCCATCAGTTCTCTATCCATAGTACAGCCCTCTCAATATCATCAGTCGAGAGGTGAGGGAGAAATCAGAAACAATAAATGATCGATTCAATCTGCCCTCAACAATTCCCTTTAACCTGATCACTTCACCAAACTGCTAATCTAAACAAAACTTGCAATCCAAAATCATGCGAATTATCGGTCTAATGAGCGGCACATCAGTCGATGGAATTGATGCAGCACTCGTCGAAATTGAAGAACATCAGACCTCACTCACCATCCACCTCATTCAAGCTCAAACCTATCCCTACAGTGAATCACTCCGATCGCAAATCCTAGCCGTATGCAGCGGAGACCCCCTCACCATGGAATCCTTCGCAACCCTCGACGACGCGATCGCCCAAGAATTTGCCAAAGCTGCACTAGCCATTAACCACCGCCACCCAAAAGCCCAACTCATCGGCTCCCACGGCCAAACCGTATTTCATCGACCCCGAAACCCGCAAGCCACAGAAACCCTCGGCTACAGCCTACAGCTCGGACGGGGAGCCTTAATTGCACATTTGACCAAAATTGAAACCATTAGCAACTTCCGCGCCGCCGATATTGCCGCCCAAGGCCAAGGCGCACCCCTCGTCCCCCCGATCGATGCCGCACTTCTCACCCATCCATCTCGTTCCCGTGCTATTCAAAACATTGGTGGTATCGGCAATGTCACTTACCTACCCGCTCGCAATGCCATTCAAACCCCCATTTTAGGTTGGGATACTGGACCAGGGAATATGCTATTGGACTTAGCCATTACTCAATTCACCGACGGGAAACAAACCTACGACGCAGATGGCGCTTGGGCTGCAACGGGTGAAATTTGTAATGAATTAGTAATACATTGGCTAACTCAGCCCTTCTTTAGTCAAGCCCCACCGAAGTCTACCGGACGCGAACAGTTTAGTGCAGCTTATTTGGAAAGCTGTCATCAAGATACAAAGCCATTTTCATTAATGCCAGAAGACTTCCTTGCAACCCTGACAGAACTCACTGCCCGATCTGTTGCCCAAAGCTATCAACAATTTTTCCCAGCAATCCCTGATGAAGTACTCCTCTGCGGCGGTGGCAGTCGCAATGGCTACTTAAAATCTCGCATTCAAGCCAATCTGCCCAGCGCCCAAGTCCTTACTACCGACGAAGCCGGAATTAATGCTGATGCTAAGGAAGCGATCGCCTTTGCAGTTTTAGCCTACTGGCGGTACTGTGGACAATTCGGCAACCTTCCAGCGGTCACGGGCGCAACAAAATCCGTACTTCTGGGAGAAATTCACCCCATTGCCGTCTAATCTCCCTGTGTTAGCATAGGCGCGAATTCTGTTTAGCTTGTCGATCGGACAAAATAAGCCTGTGACCCACACATTTTTACTGGAAGCTGGAACCTGGAACCTTCAGGGGACTTGGCTAGACAAAGAATCAATGCCCGTTCCGGTTAAGGGCCGAATTATTATTCAATGGGGCCGAGATCACTGGTTCAACATGGTCACACGCCTTGTTTTTGTCGATAGCGATCGGGAAAAGATTGAATTTCAATATAGGGGTCGGTTTGACACCGGAAACCAACGATATACTTATGTCCTTCAGCATACCGAACTGGGACGCGTCGAAGGCGAAGGCTGGATTGCACCAGAATCGATTATTCAGCGCTATTGGGCCTTAGGCGATCGGCAAAGGCGGAGTGGCTTTGAGACCTTATATCGAGTCGCTGACGATCGCTACCATTTCTCCAGTGGCATCATGGCCGGACATTACCTGACCAGCGCCCTCGAAGCCATTATCGAACGCGCCTAACAACACCCCTACACAGCACCCCTACACAACTCGCCATCTACAATCCTTAATTTTCCAGGATCTTCTGTCAATACGAAGAAATACGGGACCAAATCTCGCCTAGAACAATATGCCCCAAATTTCACCGCCTACATTCCCGTGTAAATCATGCCTCCCGTTCCTGTAATGGTTCCTCCGATGTCCACGCCTGACACTAAACTCGAACTACTCAACGATCGCTATCAAATACTGGACCTGATAGGAAAAGGGGCCATGGGACGTGTTTACAAAGCCCGTGACATGAGGCTTGGTGGGGCACTCGTGGCCGTGAAAGTTCTTTCTAAAGGACTGCTCAGCGACAAAATGTGTGGCAGATTTCGGACTGAAGCTAGCATTTGCGCTCAGCTTGGTCAAAAAAGTATTCACATCGTCCGAGTTAGTGACTATGACTTCGACAGCGACGGCGTACCGTACTACGTCATGGAGTACTTACAGGGCGATGGTCTGAATGAAATTATCCGAAAACATCCCCTAGAAATCCGGCGTTTCTTAGCGATGGCCCGTCAAGTATGTCTAGGATTACAGGCCGCCCACCAAGGCATTGATGTCAATGGTGTACTCTGCCCGATTATTCACCGCGACATCAAACCCAGCAACATGTTGGTTATGCAAGACCAGAGCCTCGGCGAATTGGTCAAAGTATTGGACTTTGGGATTTCTAAAGTTCTCCAAGAAGACGGGAACCAAACCAGTACCTTCATGGGCACGATGGTTTACTCATCTCCCGAGCAAATGGAAGGCCGGGAACTGGATGTTCGATCGGACATTTACAGTCTCGGTATCATGATGTTTGAGATGATAACAGGCCAGATTCCGCTCCAAGCCGAAACCCATACCTTTGCCGGATGGTACCGCGCTCACACCACTCAGGTTCCTCGCAGCTTTAAATCAGCCTATCCCAGCATCAATCTCCCCCGCGCCCTAGAGTCACTAATATTAGCTTGCCTTGCTAAGGAAGCCTCTCAACGCCCCCAATCAGTCGTTGAGATTCTCAAACAATTAGAGCCATTAGAAGCTCATTACAGCATCTCTAGGCAAAGCACCCCCACAAGCCCTACCACTCCTACAGCTACAGCCCCTGTTATTCCGAGTCAAACGGGTACTCTTGAAGACTCGAATTTACCGCCTCGGTTAACCATTTCCGTGGTGGATGAGTTGTACCAAAACGCCTGCTGGCCAAGGGATAAGCCCACCAATCAACTAATTACCTTCACGCGAAGTTTAGAAATTTGTCAAAAGAGATTGCCACTGGTTTGGGCGATGCTACCTGCTGATGAAGTGGAGAAACTGCGAGATCACTCAACCTTCACTCGTACTTATAAGAACATGATCTGCCTGCCCTCGCCCCATCCCATGGCGTTGTGGATGACGGCCCTCTACAATCGTATCGCACATCCCGATCGGTCTGCCCGTTGGTTTCCGCAGTATTTGGATTTAGCCACAGATCACGGGTGGGATACATTAAGGCTTTTAGGTGAGCGCGGTCGGTATCATCTGCTGGTGTTTGCCCAAGGCCAACCGGAGCGCTGCTCGTTAGTAATTGAGATGCCATTTAATGCACAGTTGCAATCATTGATTCAGGAATGGTCGATTTTGAATGCGACTTGGAGATCTGTGAGTGATGCGAGTACGAGTAAAGGCATTTTAAGGGCGGAATTCGACAAGCTAAAAACGAAAGTAAATCCTGATTTAAGTCGATTTACCCATTAGAAAAAACGTGATTTCCCATTGTGAATTTATTCACCTTACTAAGATTATTTACGTTACCAAAACATTGATTCAATCAACTTTTGTTTGCCGACCCGCAATGCTAAAAGAACATGAATTGGAACAAATATGAGCACGATCGGAACCGTCATAAAATGGGCAATCCGCAAAGCTTGCCAATCATCACCAAATAATTTAACAATCCAATCAAATTGAGCCGATTTATACATTCCAATGCCACTCAAAATTGCAATTAGCAATACTGGCACAATCACTGTATAAGCAATTCGATGCCAAGAATAAGCAAGGCGTTGAGGATTTTTGCTTTGGGCGATCGCTTGTAGATCTTTCTCACTGACAAACCGAATTTTCCAGCGCTTACTCAACAAAATATAAATCCCATAAGCCAAAAGATTCAGCGAGAACAAGGTCATGGCTGCAAAATGCCAATCTCGTCCTCCCGCTAACCAGCCGCCCAATAATAATGCGGGAGGAATGTGAATTCCCGATCGTCCGCCAAAAACTGGATTGGCATCGTAGATTTGTAAACCACTGAGCAACATCATGGCTACACTGACTAAATTCACCCAGTGCAATAGTTTGATAACGATCGATTGAGGAGGTAACGTTTTCATAGAAGCCTAACTAATTGGTCCAATTATAATACGGTCAATACATCTGCCACAAGATCACTCAATTACGATCGTTTTTCAATTTGATGACATCTATAGACTGTTAAATTTAAGTTTGAACGATAGTGAGGCCTTAATAAAATTAATGATAAAGTAGTAAAGATAAAAGTGCTGTGCCTGTGATTCCTGTATAGGCTAATCCTAAAACTTATAATATTCCAATTTTGTTTATTATTGCATCAAATGATGCGCGTAATAAGGTACGAGCCTTTCAAGTGGAAGGGATGAACTACATTACCAAATCGTTCCAAATCAAAGAAGTAGTAGCACGGGTCACCCATCATTTAATAATTCGACGGTTACAGCAGGATTTATGTATTCAAAATGCTCAGATTCAAGCTGAAATAGAAGCACGCACGCAAGTTGAACTAGAACTACGGCAAAAGAGCGATCGGTTAGAGCAGGCATTACAACACATTAACCGTACCCAAGTTCAAATGATTCAAACGGAAAAGATGTCTAGTTTGGGGCAGTTAGTTGCAGGCATAACCCATGAGATTAACAATCCGATTAACTTTGTTCAGGGCAATCTAATTCATACTGCCAACTATACGCAAGAACTATTAAATCTGCTTTCCAGCTATCAATCGGCATTCCCAGATTTACCGCCAGAATTACAAGCACAATTGGATTCTATTGATTTAGATTTTATGCAGGCAGATTTACCACAATTAATTGGATCAATGGAAGTTGGGACGGCTCGAATTGTCTCTATTGTCCAGTCTTTGCGAGTTTTTTCACGACTCGATCAATCGTCGTTACATTTTTTTGATTTACATGAAGGGCTTGAAAGCTCAATAGTTTTGCTTCAGCATCGGTTTAGCCGCAATGTTTGGCGATCGAAAATCATCGTTGAACAACACTATGAACTAATGTTTCCAGTCGAATGCTATGCTGGACAAATCAATCAAGTCTTCATGGATTTATTGAATAATGCGATTGATGCAATTGATGAATCTTGGATGCGAAAAACATCAAATTGCCCAATGCTAAATCCCGACATAGTTTTTTTGTCGCCCAAAGTGCGCATCCTGACCAGAGCGATCGATGATGATTGGGTTCAGATACAGATTTCAGACACAGGGTTGGACATTGATGATGCGATACGCTCGCGTATTTTTGATCCGTTTTTCACTGCAAAATCGTAGGATTCTAAGGGGCTACGTAAGTCAAAATGAAGACGATCAAACTTCTATGTACGCAGTAGCTGGACAAGCAGAAACTAGCATTAAGCTTAAGGTGATTCTCAAGAATAAGCCTACCGGAGGCCCCCAACCCCCAATTCTGGGGGCTTTAGACTCTCTTACTCCCCAGAATTAGAGACCAAGGGGCTTCCGGTCTATTCATTGTGAGGAATAGCCTAACGACTGGCCGCAACAATTTTTGCGGCAGCTTCTCCATTAATTCGCCAAAGGGCACTGCTGGCTTCTTGACGGACTAATCCATGTTCACCTTTACAACTAATAATCAGATCGAGCACCGCTTCTTTTGCCCCAGTCCCGATCGAGCCTAAGGTATAAGCTGCCACCCATCGCACTTGCCAATCTTCATCCTGAAGAACCTTACATAAAGCCGGAACAGCAGAATTCGCACCCTCCTCAAAGTTCGCCAAAACCCAGGCAGCAGTGCTACGAATATAGGCTGTTTTACTATCAAGAGCAGAGACTAGAGCGGGAATTGCTATTGTGCCGATTTTGCCAAGAGACACGACAGCTTCGCAAGCAACTCGTCGATCATTATC
>JANXNM010000308.1 GCA_025354065.1 Synechococcales cyanobacterium 340R_concoct_173_sub
TCGATCGATGAACACCATCCTTGTCCAACTCAATCCTGATATTCAATTAACCGATCGGCAATTTCAAAAGCTTTGCCAAAACAATCGCAACCTCAATTTTGAACGTAGTGCTCAAGGAGATCTAATTATTATGTCCCCTACTGGAGGCAGTACCGGCAACCGTAATGGTCGTCTTAATCAACAACTTTTTAACTGGAGCGATCGCGATCGCTCGGGAATTGCCTTTGATTCATCAACAGGATTCAAATTACCCAATGGAGCCGATCGGTCTCCTGATGCTGCATGGATTACAAACGATCGGTGGAATACCTTAACTATAGATGAGCAAAATAGATTTATTCCGCTTTGTCCTGATTTCGTAGTGGAATTGATGTCGCCCAGTGATACGCGATCGGTATTGCAATCTAAAATGCAAGAATATCAGGAAAATGGTGTGAGATTGGGAATTTTGATCGATCGCACAATCAAACAAGTCGAGATCTATCGAATTGGAAAAACAATAGAAACGATCGATCGGCCTGAAATAATTTCCGGTGAAGACGTTCTACCAGGATTTGAATTGCAAATGAGTTTAATTTGGTAAATGCAGATAAATGCTTGGTTCATTCACAATCAAAGCCTCGATCGTCAACAAACCAAACATCTTCACTTTAAGCGCTAGCCTTAACTGAACTATCGTCAAGATTGAACAGAACCGTTAAAGTATCCATCGCTTGACGGCGTGCTTCAATATCTTTTTGAGTTCGTAATTGCACCATCGGTTCATGCAAAATCTTATTCACAATTCCACGGGTCAACGCTTCCACAACTTCTTTATGTTTGTCCCCAAAGTCAGTCCCCAAGCGAGACAATGCTTTTTCTAGTTCCTGAGTCCGAATCGCTTCGACCTTATTGCGCAAATTACTAATAGTTTCCACCGCGTCGAGCGATCGTAACCAATTGTCAAATGATTCGACTTCCTGATCCAGCAATACTTCCGCTTCCATGGCTATTTGGCGACGGCTTTCTTGATTTTGGGCAACCACTGCTTTTAGATCATCCACATTGTAAGCTTTGACATTAGAAAGTTCTTTTACATCTGAATCGACATTCCGAGGAACAGCAATATCGATAATAGAGACTGGCCGATCGGGATCTAGAATGCTTTCGAGTTTGGCCCGATCGAGAATAGGTTCCGTCGCAGAGGTGCTAGTGAACACAATGTCAGCTTCGGCTAACTGCGCCATCATTTGATCCATTAAGCCTAGTTTTAGATTGGCTTCCGGGAAATCTTTCGACAGTTCTTCGGCGCGCTTCATAGTACGATTGAGCACCGTTATATCCGTGGCGCGTTTGGAGACTAAATGCTTGACCACAAGGCGCGACATTTTACCCGCACCCAGAATCAAAATTTTATAGGGAGCCAAATCTCCAATTTTCATTTGAGCCAACTCCACCGCCGCCGAACTAATCGAAACCGCACCCGTTCCAATACTCGTTTCCGTGCGCACCCGTTTTCCAGCAACCAGCGCTTGCTTGAGGAGTTGATTTAGAATCCGTCCTACGCTGTTACATTGCTGGCCGGATTGATGACATTGCTTAACCTGCGCCAAAATCTGGCCTTCCCCCAACACCAAACTATCCAACCCCGATGCGACGCGCAAAAGGTGCATGATGGCATCTTGGTGCAATAACGTAAATAAATAAGGCCGTAACCGATCGATCGGCAATTTACTATAGGCCGACAAGAACTGCATGATTTCGCGAACGCCAGATTCAACGTCTTGTAAAACAATATAAATTTCAAGACGGTTGCAGGTACTGAGGACGGCCACCTCAATAATACTGGGACAGGCTCGGATCTGGGCGATTGCGCCTTCATATTCAGGCTCTGGAATACTAAGTTTTTCCCGTACTTCGACAGGTGCTGTTTTATGAGTCAGTCCAACAACCGCAATATTCATACTTTCAAATGGTGGATATTTATGTCACAGATTTCGAGAAAAAAATGGTGACGGAACCATTGCAAGCATTGCCCGTTTTCCACCACCACTTTCTATTCTAACGCTACAGGAATCGTGAATAATCACAACTCTTATGAGGCATTTATTAATCATTACGATCGATTCGTAACAGCTAGTATCATGATTTGCTTAGAGACTAGTTGACCAATTGAATGGTTTTACCCGGTTCCCACATGTGAATCGTATCAACGAATCGTGCAGTTTTAGATTCGCTGGAGACCACGAGTGTCTGAGTCCGTGCGCCGCCAGGGAAGTAGCGAACGCCTTGGAGCCAGTTACAGGAGGTAATCCCAGTTCCGACAAACATCACTTTGTCGCCGGAGGCCAATTCGTCTGCGGTGTAAATTTTGTCAGGATCGGTAATGCCCATGCTGAGCATCCGAGCAATGTTGGCTTCCTTGCTTTCGCCAATCAAGCCAGTTTTCACAATTGCAGGGTCATAGATTAACTGACCTTGGAAGTGAGCGCCCATGCATTTCAACGCAGCCGCACTAATCACGCCTTCGGGTGCAGCACCAATTCCCATGAGGGCATGGATTCCAGAATCAGAGAAGCCACAGTTAATCGCCGCGCCGACATCACCATCGCCGATCAATTGAACCCGAGCGCCCGCCGTCCGAATTTCTTTGATCAAGTCATTGTGGCGTTCGCGCTTCATAACGATGACAGTGAGGTCATTGATAGGAATATCGAGGCACTGGGACAAGATTTGAAGGTTTTCAGTCGCAGATTTGCTGATGTCTACCTTGCCTTTAGCGGCTTGAGGTGCGGCCAATTTCTTCATGTAGAAGTCAGGCGCGGCGAACAATCCACCTTTTTCAGCGATCGCCAAGACAGCAATGGCACCCGCTTGACTATAGGCACACAGGTTGGTTCCTTCACAAGGATCGACAGCAATATCGATCTCTGGACCTGTGCCATCTTTGTGGCCGAGACCGACTTCTTCACCGATGAACAGCATGGGCGCGTCATCCCGCTCACCTTCACCGATGACAATCCGACCGCGCATGGCGACTTTGTTCATCCGTTCCCGCATAGCTTCCACAGCGGCTTCGTCGGCACCGTCTTTGTCACCCTTTCCGGTTAAACGGGAGGATGCGATCGCGGCGGCTTCCACAACTTCAATAATCTCTAAACCAAGCTTGCTTTCCATATCCACTGCGTCCTCAAGAATACTGATGTTCAGCGCAAAAGGATTGCGACTTCAGTTACATAGTCTACCAAGAGGCGGACCGATCGCCAGAGTCTGAGAGACTGAGTTCAGTGTTAAGTTTTGTAGTCTTGTTTTAGAGGGATGGTCGGTGATTTTTGTTCTGTTGGATCCAGGGTCTGTAATGTGATCGTCTTCAACCGAGTGTCGGGCATGAGTAAACGTTTCCTTGGTCTTATTTCTGGTGTGGCGCTATTGTCGGCAGATTGACTAATCGAGAAGTAAAAATTTCACTAATAACCGAGACAACGCAGACATCACAATGATTATTTCTTTACTATTTGCAGCACTACTTGACTTTTTAATTGGCGATCCTTGGTCTTGGCTACATCCAGTTCAGGTGATGGGCTGGGTCATTTCAATTTGTAGTAGATTTACACTTAGATTTATTCAAAATCCAATTCTTCAAAAGATTATAGGAATTAGCTTAACACTATTACTTTTATTGAGCAGTAGTGGCATTGTATGGGCAATAATTAGTAGTTCAAAATTCATTCATCCTTGGATTACGATCGGCACTGAATCGATTATTCTGGCCAGTTGTTTTGCCGGAAAAAGTCTTCGAGATGCGGCAGAAGATGTATTGGCACCGCTTAGAGATGACGACATACAACAAGCCCGATCGCGTCTTTCTCGGTATGTAGGCCGCGACACTAAAAATCTAAATGAATCCGAGATTCTGCGTGCTGTACTTGAAACGGTTGCAGAGAATGGTGTCGATGGCGTAATGGCACCTTTATTTTGGGCGATCGTTGGACTTGTCATTCCCATTGGTCCCGCACCCTTTGCGATCGCCTATAAAGCAGTCAGTACACTTGATTCAATGGTGGGTTATATTGCACCGCCTTACACCCATTTGGGATGGTGTAGTGCAAAACTAGATGATCTATTGACCTATATTCCCTGTCGATTGATGGTGATGACGTTGGGTATTATTTCAGGACATCCGATCGCGCTTTGGAATCAATGTCGCCGAGACGGTGCCCAAGATCCTAGCCCCAACTCGGGCTGGAGTGAATGCGCCTATGCGGTGACATTGGGTGTGCAATTGGGTGGATTGAATACCTATCGTGGTGTGAAAAAAATCAAACCAATCTTAGGCATTCCTAATCAATCGATTACCCCAGACGTGATTCGATCGGCTTTGAATTTAAACCGATGGTGTTTTTTAAGTTGGATATTGATTGCGATCGGTCTTATTGGGTTACATGTATAAGCAATCACGTCAGATCTTCTGTGTTTTGGACTTCGCGGGCAACAAATCAATAACGAAGATTGGAAATTGTGCAATATCATATGGACTCTAATGTTGTTGTATGGCTCATTTATTTTTGAACTTCAGTGGTTCTGAAAAGAGATTGTAAATCGATAGAAATTATAAAGTTCCTAAATCTTACGTTCAATCTAATACACCAAAATATTGAAATAAATCGAACTTCTCCACGATCGTGCCCCCAACGAACAACTCTGCGACTGGGTATAGGAAAAACTCAAGCTGTATATATTCAGAATAAAGATCGTTCAACATAGACAACCGTTAAACGAGGTGAGCTTGGGATGACTCATTCAACAATCGGGCGATCGTCGCTAGAAGTTTGTCGGGTTCTGGCGGCTTTGATAAAAAGTCAGAGGCACCAACTTGTTTCGCCCTCATCCGATCGACCACTTTGTCCCTAGAGGTTAAAATGACGATCGGCGTGCGTTGAAACACAGTAGTCTTACGTAGGAAATTGCAAAGCTCATAACCGTTGGTAGTAGGCATTACCAGGTCAAGTAAAATCAAATCTGGCTTGTGAGCCAAGAGCTTTGCAATGCCTTCCAATGGGTCAGTAATCTCCAGAACGTCATATCCCTTTGGCTCCAGAATGCTTTTTAAAACCCTGATAATTAGAGGAGAGTCGTCAATACAGGCAATTAACTTTCGAGGGATTTGGGCTACCGGGGATTGGGTTGGTTCACGAGACGGGGGCAGAGGAACGAGTTGGTCACTGACATTACATAGAGTGATTGCCCCTTGGCGAATCAAAGGTAGGAGCGATCGCATAACACTAGGGAGCGGCTTTTTGAGATGAAAAGCAATGTCCCAAAGAGTCAGCTTCCCGCGCATGAGCCGAGTCAGGGTTTTGTAGGTGCCTTCGTTCACTGTGGTTTGTAGCAATTCCGCATTACGAATGACCGGAGCGAGATCCGGGGAAAAGTCTCTAAGGAGTTCTTGCAGGGAACCAAGACCTTGATTACGCCATTGTTCACGGAGCTGGAGAGATTCCTGAACGACTTGCTCGACGGACAAAAAAGTCGCTTGTTCGGCCAGTTGCACGCCTGAATTCCAGACAGTATCAATGGTTTGACGTTCGATGAATGTAAAAAAGACTTCTTGAACAATAGTTTGAACAACGCTTCTAGCTTGGATCGCTGTAATTTTTCCACCCGCCACAGCTTGATGCAGAATGTCCGCTTCCCACATGTCTCCCGTGGCTCGATATTGCGTTTGCCAACCCGGTTCAAAAAAGTCAGGACAATGGGCACGCATGGCGCGATGCCACCGACGTACAGGATGAGTGCCTCCTGTGGCATAGGCAAGACGGCCCATGTAAAGAAAAATTCTCCACGGGGTTGACTGTTGATAATCGAGCTTCAGGATAAGTTCGCCTGTTGCTCGTCGCTGCTGTAACGTCATGAGTTTCAGCGTTAACTGACTCATTACGGTGATATCCGAAGCCATCGCTAAAACTGCTTGTTAAGGGAGTGGACCTAGAATGCACAACAAAGTCAAACAGTATGACAATGCTGAAGATGGTATTAGAAATCCTGATAAATTACAAGGATAAAATGCCAGAATCCTTATGCAATAAATGCAAATATTCAGGCATATCTCGGATTACGATCGCACCATTGCTTGCTGTCCAGTGGAAATTACGGACTTGTTGTATTAAGTTAGGGCGTTAATTCTAGGATTTAACAATTGCGCCAAAATCAGCCAAAACTCGACCTTGGTTTCTTAAAATCCCCAATAAATTAAGACGATTTTGCTTAATCTCAGGATTTAGATCCATGACTAATACACTGTCTTCACCATCGAAGAAACTAGTCAGTCTTGGCGCGATAGCACTTAACGCAGCGATCGATTCGGTATAGTTGCGATTTGGCCGAGTTCCGAGTTGCGACAAGGCATCAAAAAAACTGCGTTCGGAATCTTTTTCAAACAGCTCTGGTTTTACGTTTGATGTCACATCCAGTTCTGTGGTGCCGATCGTTCCTTTTGCGGCTAGCTTCGAGGCTCGGTTAATCACGGCATAGATTGCAGCTAAACGACCATCATTGCGAATCGTTTGTAAGAAAATCGCCCGATCGCGAACATCTAATACATTAGTCAGGGCACGATCGGAATATTCCACATCATTTTCACCCAAGACTGCATTCACCAAATCGTAATCAATGGTTTGCTCATCTTTAAGTAAGGTTTGAAGGCGCAAAAGAAAGAAATCTTTGAGCTGTTGCTTCAGGTTTTCAGGCTTGAGCTTGATAACAGAGGAGTATTTCTCACAGAAAATTGGGACAACCGCATTGACCAAGGCCAATAAATCGATCGGTAAATTGGCCGCCCAAGTAATATTGAGAATCGCATTGGCGGCCCGACGCAACGCAAACGGATCCGATGAACCCGTCGGAATCATATTCAGGCTAAAAATACTGACCAATGTATCAAGTCGATCGCTCAACCCCACGACTTGTCCAGCCAAAGTTTGTGGCAACTCGTCTCCGGCTCCTTTTGGCAAATAATGTTCCATGATGGCGATCGCAACGGCTTCATTTTCACCACTGTGACGCGCATATTTTTCGCCCATCACGCCTTGAAGGTCCGGGAATTCGCCCACCATTTGGGTCACGAGATCGGCTTTGGCTAGGAGTGCCGATCGTTCGATTGTCTGAGTTGTGTCACTATCGAGTTTTAATTGCTGAGCGATCAATGTTGTTACAGCCACAATTCGATTGGCCTTCTGACGCACTGAACCGAGCGATGCTTGGAACATTAAGGTCTCTAATTTGGGCAGAAACCTGTCCAATGGAATGGTCCGATCGGCATCAAAGAAAAATTTACCATCAGACAATCTAGCCCGAATAACCCGCTCATTTCCACGGGCAATGATGTCCGCCTTGGTGGGATCCCCGTTGGAAATCGTGACGAAATACGGCAAAATATCCTTCGATTTAGCAGTCTGGCGTACGGGAAAATAACGCTGATGGCTTTCCATTTCCGTCACTGCAACTTCCGATGGCAATTCCAAAAAACTAGAATCAAACTGACCAATTACCGCCGACGGAAATTCCACTAAGTTCACAACTTCTTCTAGCAAATCGGGATCGATCGTCGTCACACCGCCCACACTGGCACCTGCTGCTGTTGCCTCTCGCACAATCACCTCCCGACGACGATCGGGATCCACTTCCACAAAAGCACTGCGAAGGGTCTCCGCATAAGACTCGGCAGTTGAAATCGAGATCCATTTCGGATGCAAGACCCGATGACCTGCTGAAATCCGATCGCTTTTGTAGCTGGCTTCTGCGCCATTGCTCAAGGTAACAGGCAACACCTCAGCATCCAACATCGCCACAAGCCACTGCAATGGTCTAGAAAACTTAACATCGCCGTCCCCCCATCGCATCAACCGCTTTCCCTCAAGACCCATCACCCAAGTCGGAATCAGCTCCGTCAACAGGTCCGACACGGAACGACCTGCTAACTGCTTAGTGATGAAAATAAAATCCCCTTTTTCAGTCGATCGCACCTGAAAATCTGCAACCGACACGCCTTGTTTTTGAGCAAATCCTTGGGCGGCTTTAGTGGGTTCTCCATCTTTAAACGCAGCCTGAACGCTTGGTCCCTTAACCTCTTCGGTTTGGTCGGCCTGTTGCAAAGGCAGCCCCGTGACCAATACGGCTAACCGACGCGGAGTTCCATAGAATTTAAAACGAGTAGGATTAATCTGAAGATCAGCAAAACTCTTTGGAATCTTACGTCCCCATTGTTTCAACGCATCCGCCACAAACGACGCAGGGAGGTCTTCAGTTCCAACTTCCAACAAAAAAGACGCCATAGTCCCAAATCGCCCGCAACGGCAGAAAATAACTGGACTAGTGTACCTCGTTCTTAATACTGGTGAGCGTTTAGCCATTAAAAATGGTGAGAGATTTAGCCTAAATCTTTAGCCTCGATTGAGATTGAATGAAATCTCTTCTTTAAGTTCTGAATAGTCCACATAGGGAGACTTGGCCTCGGGATTGACCAGACGAGTTAAAACTTCTGAATGGAGCGGATCTAAGTTGCGATACCCATTGCTGACAAAAAAGAAAAATTCTGTGTTCCCAACCCGAACAAAATCTCCATCCTTTAGGCTAGCCCGATTTTCGACCCGAACACCATTGATATAGGAGCCATTCATGCTGTTCAAGTCGAGGAGATGGAACCCCGCATTTCGCACGTACATCAATACAGCATGATGCCGGGACAGCATTCGATCGCGCAGGGGGATCGCGGCTTCACGGTTACGGCCAATGCTCCAGGTCATTTGGGGCTGAAACAGAGTGCTGGAGACCTGATTACAAAGATTGGTAATGATGTAAGCTTGCTGTCCTCGAATGACCCCTTGAACATAATGAGGTTGAGGTTTGACCAAATCAGGATGAATCTCTTGAGAACGATCGTGACGAAAAAATGGGGAATCGACGCGATCGGTCCTGTCCCGATTCTGATCTGCGGATTTAAATTCAGTTGAATTAGGGGACGGCGTTTCTTCCATGACAGACGTTTCGATCGGATTAATCAAGCTTTCGTCTGTCCAGCGCGCGCAATCGAGGGAAATTTTTGGAGCGTGCTCTTCCCAGTTGATCTCTCCGAAATCGACTGAGATGGGATGAAGTGAGGGTTGCGGTGAATTCGGTTCTAGGTTCATTCGAGGTACTTAACCTATTTCTGATGCGTTGGCCGACTTATTCGATGCTTATTCGTTCGATGCTTATTCGATAGAGTGCCCGTTTGTGAAGTTGGAAGTAACGTTTGTCTTTTAAAATGAAGAGCATTGAATGCTTTGAGAGTGTGCTTGACTTTGAATCCTTCGCGACCTGAAAACAATCGATCGAACCCCAATGATGGACGTTTTCCGTTGCGGCTTGACCGGGCGGCGATCGGACTAATTTTTGTGCTCATCGTCCTAATTGTGGGGCTGCTGCTGTTGGGCTATCGCGGCAAACCTCAAGTGCGATCGTTCAACTGGACCGATCGACAAGTGGGTGCCCAGGATACAGCCCTAGAGATTAGTTTCAATCGCCCGATGGATTTTGGGAGCGTTGAGAAAAATATCAAGTTTTTTACAGGTGAAGATAAGGATTTAAAGCCAACAATAATTTCAGGCCGATCGAGTTGGTCGGGACGTAAACTTTTTTATACCTTAGATCGTCCATTGCCCTACGGTGAGAGGTTTCAGGTGCGAGTTGAGGGCGGGCAAGATCGGTTTCGATCGGGCGATTATCACGAAACGATGCAGCCATTTCAAGCCTCATTTAAAACCCGCGATCGGAGCTTTGCGTACATTGGAGCGGAGGGAGAAGAAGAGGGTCGATTGGTGATGTTTAATCTGACCCAAAACCAGAAAATAGTGCTGACACCACCCAATTTAGCTGTATTTGACTTTAAACCTTATCCTCTGGGCGATCGGATTTTGTTTTCAGCCACAGCGCGATCGGCCAATCCTGGACTACCGACATCCTTAGTTGAACAAGAGCTATACACCGTCACTACTGGGCTAAGGATTAATACTCCGAGCGACGATGTTCCGGTGGTGGCCGATGCGAAGCAAGTGACTAAGGTTCTTGACAATCGTGAGTTTCAGCTGTTGAAATTCGACCTGTCAACCGATGGTAAAACCGCCGTCGTGCAGCGGGTCAACCGGAAAGACCAAACCCAATCCACCCCTTGGGTAATTCGACTCAGCACCGAGCAGCCGCCAGAAGCCTTGAAATTTGATCAACCGACGGGAGAATTTTTAATTACGCCGGATAGTCAGGCGCTGGTGGTGGCCCAAGGACAAGGAATTGCAGTGGTAAACCTGGATCGAACATCAGAAAAAGAAGGGAAAAGTAAACCCTTGTCGTTTTTACCAAAGTTTGGCAATGTGTTAGGGATGAGTGCGGATGGCAGCACGGCGGCAATGGTGAAATTTAATACTGACTTTACCCGATCGCTCTATCTCGTCAGCAATCAAGGCACCGAGACAGAAATTTTTAAAACCACAGGTTCGATTTTGAAGGCACAATTTTCTGCCAATCGCCGGACTCTTTATTGTTTGCTAACAGAATTAATCAGTGGCGAGCAATATGTCGAGAAGCCATACATCGCAGCGATCGACATCGCGGCCATCCAAAAGGGACAACCTGTAAAGACCGCTATTCAGCCCTCGTTTATTCATCCTTTATTACGCTTAGAGGATCAACGGGGAGTTCAGATAAGCTTGTCGCCCGATAACGTTGGGATTTTATTGGATCAGAAGGTGCCCGCTGTGACCCAAGACGGGAAGCTAACCCAAACCAGCCGACTGTGGTTGCTGCCCTTGGGGGAAGACTTGACGAAACCGATCGACCCCGTGGATTTAAATATTCCAGGACTCTTGCCTCGCTGGCTGCCCTAGGGAATTTCAGACAGCAGATTTGAGCGGCAATTTCAGGTGATGAGTGAGACAGATTATAAAAACAATATAAAAATACTCCAAAATTCATCGGAAATTAGCAGTTAATTTCGACAAATTTCCTGAACGATCGCTACAATGGTAGTACCCTTTTACCTATGAAACATGATCCGATCTATGAGTTCGCTTCCGATCGCCGGGTGCTTTCCAAACAATCGTCCTCTTGTACTGTCTATGGCCCTCACATCTACGTTTTTCCTATATTCAAGCGATGGATGAGATGCTGTACAACCTCGTGAATGGCCAGTGGATGTCTGGCAACACAGTTGTTTTGCAGAAAAATAGTTTCAGGAGGATTAACCATGTTGCATAGAAAAATAAACCAAATTTGTAGTGATGGTCGTGAGGTTTGGATTTTCCTCAGGGATCAGCAGCGCTGGATTGAGCGCGCCAGGGTCTTAGACGTTGAAGGTGATTTGATTACCGTCCGTTATGAAACCGAGGAAGAAGAAGAAGTCTGTTCTTGGGAAGAGATGATTCGGTTAGAAAGTATTGGATCCATAACCCAAAAATTGGCATCGGTACCCAAGGGAGATGTGGATATTTTGGTTTCAGATGAATGTCCTGAGGCGGAACAAATCACTAAATATCCGTCATCGGATTCTAGTTCAGACTAGTTCAGTGGTTTTTATAGAATTTAGTAGGGCGCAGCTTCTAAACTCGGAAGTTGCGCCCGTTTTTCTGCGCTTTCAATAGAAATCCTCTCTTGCGAAATGGAGCCACAACACTGGGAACTGGGCTACCCTGATAACGACTCGGTATGAAAACCGATCATATTTTTAACCCCGTCTAGACTTGAATTTACTATGAAGGCTTCCATCTCGGCTTCCCCGGCCCAGTCTCGTCAACTTCGTCAACAAATGGCCAACCCTGAAGAGACGTTGTCTTACGAACTTGGCAAAGCAGTACAAGAATTGCCACCGCTCTATACCAGATTATTAGCGGGAACGATTAGTGCGGTAGTGTTTGGGTCGATCGCCTGGGCACAGCTTAGCCAAATTGATGAAGTCGCGACGGCAGAAGGCAAACTTATTCCTTCGACCGAGGTACGGCCTGTACGATCGCTTTCCCCGGCAGTGTTTCGAGTGTCATGGTGAAACCGGGCGACGCAGTAAAAAAAGACCAAGTCTTGGTAAACATTGATCCCGGCACCAGCCAAACCAGCGTAGCCGGGATCCAAAAAGATATTCAGAAAATTGAAGATAATATTACGCGTCTAGAGGCTGAAAACCAAGGCACGATCGCATCGAATAATATCGAGCAAAATCAACTCGCTGCCGCCCGTCAACAAGATACGCAAAGTAAGCAATCGGCAGCAACAAACGATGCCAACAGCAAAAGGGCGGCGATCGATGAAGCCCAAGCTCGTCTGTCGCGGTTTCGTGAAAACATCGAAAGTGCCCGCACTACAAAAGCCAACGCCTTACAGTCTTTAGGGAGTGCTCAGAAAGCTGTGGAATTTGCCAAGGTAAGTCTCGCCAATGCCCAAACCAAAGAAAGCCGTTTGAGTGTCTTAAATGAAGGCCGCGCGGTATCACACATTGAATATCTGAATGCGGTTGATCAGGTCAACTCCGCTCGAAACCAAGTCAACAGCTCCGAAAACCAAATTACAACCGCCAGCAACCAAGTCACTGAAGCCGACAACCAAATCACCACCCTAGGCCGCGAAATCGAAGCCCAACAGGCCCGCCTCGATCAAAGCCAGCAATCGTTCCGATCGGCTCAAAATATCGCAGAAGGAATAGCCCCCCAACGCAAAAGCGAAACCCTGAGTCAGCTTATTCTTCAGCGGCAAGAACTCACCAAGAAAAAAGGTGAACTCGATCTGGCAAAAAAACAACAGCAAGAGCGAGAAACGGTAAAAGCTCCTTTCGATGGAACAATTTATAACCAAAAAGTCACGCAAGGTCCGGTTCAACAGGGCGAGGAACTCCTGTCAATTCTCCCGATGAATAAGGAAATTGTCATGGAGGTCAAGGTCTCAAACCGTGACATTGGATTTATTCGTCCCGGAATGAGGGCCAAAATTAAGCTGGCGACGTTTTCGTTCCAAGAGTTTGGCATTGTAGAAGGAGAGGTTGTCCAAGTTAGTGCCGATGGGGTGGTTGAGAAAGACGCTCAGGGCCGAGAATCTGGTCCTGTTTTCTTGTGTCGAGTCAAGCTCAGTAAGAATTCTGTGATGATCAACGGTAAGGAAGTTGAGTTTTCTCCGGGCATGGCGGGCACGGCAGAATTAGTCATCCGAAAGAAAACAGTCCTTAGTTTTATTACAGAACCCATTACAAAACGACTAAGCGAAGCGACCTCGGTTCGTTAGGGCCATAAATCCCATACAATTAGTATTGGCAGATTCGATATTCATTTTTTTATGCGCATTCTTGCTCTCGTCCCTGGCGGAATCAGCGATCAGATTCTCTTCTTTCCTACGATCGAAGGTCTTAAAGCTCAATTTCCCCAGTCTCAGATTGATGTGGTGGTTGAACCGCGTGCAAAGGAAGCGTATGGCATCTGTAAGTCCGTTCGCGATACTGTAATTTTTGATTTCCAAGCTCGCAATAGTTTGGCAGATTGGGGCAATCTACTCGGCATGATTCGCGATCGAGAGTACCAAGTGGCACTTTCGTTTGACGATCGCTGGTCTACCGGACTATTGCTCTGGCTTAGCGGCATTCCGACCAGACTAGGAGCATCTGCTGGTCCAAGTGAGCTGTACATGACTAGTTCCGTGGTCCTAGACAGCGCAAAGCAGTTTACAGCGAAACGATATTACAGCGTGTTGAAAAGCTTAAGTATTAGTGAGCCTTTCAAAGACCCGATCGTCAACATTCCCGCTAAAGATTTGGAGTGGGCCGATGTCGAACGGCGACGGCTGGGAGTAAAAGCGGGCGCTTATGTCTTAATCTGTGGTCAAGGCGACGACACGGCAGCCAGCTACCCAGCCGACCAATGGCGCACAGTCATACAGGATTTTCAGAAAAAACAACCCGATATGCCGATCGTCTTAGCCGATCGAGTTTCTGGCAAATGGATTAGTAGCTTAACCCAGAGCTTCCCTAACCTTAAAGTTACAAACCCCATAAGCTTGGGGCAAACGGTGGCGCTATTTGCAGGGGCTAGCTTGTCACTTTGTTGTGAAGGGCCAGAAATGCACCTTGCCGCCGCATCGAAATCCTTTACTCTGGCGCTTTTGAGGAGTACATCTGACTCAAAGATATTATTGCCTCAAACCGATCGGGTCATTGGCATTAAGTCACCCAGCCCACAAGTTTCAGATATTTCACCATCCATGATTTTGGAAAAAATTTGGGGTGGTTAAGAACGATCGCCCTAAATTCTTTTGTGAAGGGGGACTATGAGTTAAATCCGATTCCCCATTTTTTGAGTTAAATTCTGGTTCCTCCTTTTTAAGGGGGCTAAGGGAAGCATCATTTAATCGGCTCATCGCCACCCACACTGATCCCACTATTCCAAATTTTCGCATCAGCCAGATTTAAATTAATCAAGGTCGCCCCTCGGGTATCGGCGTTATAGGCGATCGATCGTTGTAAATTGGCATCCGTCAGATCTGAATAGCGTAAATCTGCATTACTAAGCATGACTTCGGTAAGATTTGCTTTCTTTAAAGTAGCCCCTGTCAAGTCTGCGCCTTCCAAGTTTGCACCCGTCAGATTCGCGCCTTCGAGATTTGCATTGCGCAGATCTGCTCCGATCAAATGAGCATTACGCAAGTCCGCCCCACCTAAATTACAGCTTGGGCATTTTCCGGTTTCTAAAAGCTGACGGATAAGTTCGACTTGTTCAACAACTAGACGATTAGTGGCTTCTGCGGTTGAGCGTTGGATGTTACCGACTTGGAGCGTAAGACTTGTAGCGGTAATACCAACTAACCAGAGTGAAATACTCCGAAAACTATTAAGGTGGGCCGATCGGACGATCGGATGCCTTGGGGTCGTTGCGATGGAAGGTATTACGTTAGTCACAGTATTCAGAATCATAGAATCCTCGACCACCATTCAGGTTAAAGGGATTTATCCGAGCTGAGCATTGACAAATTTAAACAGTGCTTACCTTTTTTATCTATCTCAGTCAATACCTCTGATTGATCCTATTATCTCAGCTCTGATAATTATGCAGATCGTCATTACACAATTATTGTTGAGAACGATCAGGATAACCAGTGATATTACTTAATAATTCTCATGTTAAGTATAGTTTGAGACCATAAAGTCCTGATTTGAAGACTAATAACAACGATCGCCCATGAAAAAACCAGAATACAAGCTGCTAAGCCCTTTAAGGATCGGCATTTTATTGATAGAATTAAACTTATATCGTAATAAATAGTTACGTTGTCTTTAGGAGAATTCTCAAATGGCTGGCTTTTTCGGTCTGTTTAGCAAAAGAAAAGAAGAAGAAGATCCTCAACCTAAGGATACATTCTTCCTCGACGATGAGTCGGCAAAGTCCATGGGTGATACGGAATACATGAAAGCACCTAAGTCAATTCGTCGGACTTTTCCGGCAGGTGCTGGTGAAAAACATTTTGAGACAACAGTGACGGTTTCGGCTCTTAAGTCGTCAACTAACGATAGTCGGAAAGACTTCACTCCAAAGCGGGTTGAGAATCAGGTTTCGACCTCCTACACTCCCTCAACGGGTTTTTCTTCAGCATCGTCTTTTGGCAGTGCAACTCCCACCTATTCTGCTCCTGTGCCTCAAGCCTCGACGGAAAGCCCATCTGTATCTAATGAAGAGGCTCAAAAACGTCGTCAATCGGATGACAGCATGGATATGTTCCGAAATATGGCCAAAAAGATCAAGAAATAGGACGTACCTATCGACATCATCGACATGATCTAATTTTTGATAGAAATAACAAGGACTTGGAGATCAGATTATATGGTCTCCATTTTTATAGAAATTTTTTATAGCTATTGGTGCAAGAAAATCGGGATAGGATAGAGCTTATCGTTCTTGTGCCGCTTATGATTACCCAATCCGCTGCTCCAAAAATAATCGTACTTGATGACGATCCAACGGGATCGCAAACAGTTCATAGCTGCTTGTTATTGATGCAATGGGATGTGGAGACGCTGCGGCTAGGATTGCGGGATTTGGCTCCGATTTTTTTTGTGCTGACCAACACCCGATCGCTCACGTCTGACAAGGCCCGCACTATCACTCGCGAAGTTTGCCAAAATTTGAGGCAGGCGATCGAGCTTGAACACGTCAAAGATTTTTTAGTGGTGAGCCGATCGGATTCGACGTTGCGCGGACATTACCCAGTGGAAACGGATGCGATTGCTGATGAACTCGGTCCATTTGATGCGCATTTTTTAGTGCCCGCTTTTTTTGAAGGAGGCCGCACTACAATCGACAGCATTCACTATCTCAAAGTCAACGGGATCGATACGCCCGTCCATGAGACAGAATTCGCCCAGGACTCAGTATTTCACTACAGCCATAGTTATTTGCCCGATTATGTCGAAGAAAAAACCGCAGGTCGGATTAAAGCGTCCCAAGTCGATCGATTTGTCTTAAAGGATATTCGGGCGGGCGTAATCGATCGGCTCAAAGCATTAACGAACAATCAGTGTGCTTGTGTGGATGGCAGTGTGCAATCAGATTTAGATCACTTTGCAGCAGACATCTTGACCGCCGCCCAGGCCGGAAAACGCTTTTTGTTTCGTAGTGCAGCCAGCATTCTCACAGCCTTAGCCAAGCTGCCGCCCCAACCGATCGCCCCCAACGAAATGGCTACCTATGTGCGCTTTGGGAAACCCGGTGCCGTACTGGTCGGATCCCATGTGGCAAAAACTACCGAACAACTGAAAGAACTGCTCAAAGTTCCCGGTGCGATCGGGATCGAAGTAGAAATCCAGCGACTCGTTTCGGCTCCCACCCTAACATCGACAGAATTCCAACAGATGTTGGCGGAGATCGTGGAGAAAACAGCTACAATTCATACCGCAGGGCAAACTCCGGTGATTTATACTAGTCGCGAGGAATTGACTTTTGAGGATGCAGAAACCCGATTGCGCTTTGGGGAATGCGT
>JANXNM010000361.1 GCA_025354065.1 Synechococcales cyanobacterium 340R_concoct_173_sub
AAAGAAGGGATGATTGCCAGACCATACGTCCACATTCATCTTTGCTTTGGTGGAACCAACAACCAATACTTCTTCGCCATTGCAGACGACTTTGCATTCGTTATGCCACTCAGGGTGAATTCCAGGTTTAGGCATTGGATAAGCTCCGTAGATTAATAGAATGAAAGATCAATCTTATTTTCAAAAGAAAAAAGTTGCCCATACTTAAGATATGGAGGCAAAGCACCGCGTATCGCATAGACGACTTGCAGCCAGAATCTTTGCCACCAAATATCCAGTCGCATTTTACCGCTTCGAGTATTGAGGCGCTTTCCGTGCTTTACGCAGACCGTACTTACGACGTTCTTTCGCACGAGGGTCACGGGTCAGCAATCCTTCGATCTTCAAAGGACCACGATTTTCAGGGTCGAGTTCGCACAATGCACGAGCTGCTCCCATTTTGATCGCATCTGCTTGTCCAGTCAAACCGCCACCATGTGCGTTCACAAGGATGTCATATTCGCCTTCCAAACCGAGAGTCTCAAGAGGCGCTTTTGCAGCCGCCAAATAAGCTGGATTGCCTTGGAGATAGTATTCTCCGGGCTTTCCATTGATTACGATTAATCCGGTACCGGGGACTAGTCTCACCCGTGCGATCGCGTTTTTACGACGACCTGTACCTTGATATACTGCGCGTCCTTCATCAGCCATGAGTTAGACCTTCCCTGGAATCGTGTTGATCATCATCACCTGAGGATCTTGGGCAGTATGAGGATGAACATCACCCGCATAGACTTTCAACTTGGTGAAAAGCTGACGGCCCAAAGAATTCTTAGGCAGCATTCCTTTGATGGCTTTTTCAACGATCCGCTCAGGGATACGCGCTTGAAGCTTGTCAAAGGTTTCTTCCTTCATTCCGCCGGGACGACCGGAGTGACGACGGTAGATTTTTTGAGTCCGCTTTTTGCCTGTAACCGTAATCTTTTCGGCATTAATTACAACCACAAAATCACCCACATCCATGAAAGGGGTGAAATTTGGCTTGTTTTTGCCACGTAAAACCGAAGCAATTTCGCTCGCTAAACGACCGAGACGCTGATCAGCAGCATCCACAACATACCAGTTGCGGGGTGCATCTTGAGGGGGAAGGTAGGTTTTTTCCATTAGCCTGGGGTTCAAATAATAAATCAATCAGGAAATGTAGTCGGTAATGTCA
>JANXNM010000385.1 GCA_025354065.1 Synechococcales cyanobacterium 340R_concoct_173_sub
TAGTAGCTACGTTACTACATTTTACACTGTGAATTTAAATGCATTTAGAAGTCATATTTAACCTAAAAAAGAGCTGTAAGCTGAGAAAAAACGGCTCTAACGAACAAGGGATTTTAGATTGCATTTACTTACCATAAGTAATTTCTAGTAGAATTAGTAAATGAAGCAGTGAGATTGTGTCTCGCATTAGATTCGCAAATCAATCTGATTCTCAGTTTACTCGTTCGAAAAATTTATGGTTGGAACTTTTTACTATGGCACCGCCTCTTCCTACACCTCTTCCTACATTAGACTTGGGATTACAGACAGGAACTTACAACGCATCAGGTTTCACCAAGTTCGCGGCAAGTGCGATCGTCACAGGTGACCCGACAACCAAAATTTTGGGATTACAAGTTCGGATTGATAGTGGCAATGGGACACTCGGAGTCGCTAATGGAACGACCCTTCAGACATCGGGGACTATCGGCAACGTTGCCTATGAGTACATCGATCGAACTAAGTTATTGCGTCTGACAGATGTCAGTAATGGTTTTGTAGCCACTGCAACTGAATTTCAAGACGTATTGCGAAACGTTGCTATCTCAGGGGCTAGCTCAAATGTTTCCATTTCTGCAAACTTAGGCAAACCCGTTTATAGATCGGCAAATGGTCATTATTATGATTTTGTTAGCGTCCCTTCACCAGACGGGACACCATTACCGACGTGGAGTGCGTCCAAGACGGCGGCTGAAGGGAGTAACTTCCTAGGGCTTCAGGGTTATCTAGCGAGCATTACTAGTGTTGAAGAGAACGCTTTTCTTACGGCATCATTTGATAGTAGAGGTTGGCTTGGTGCCCAAGCTGATGTCGGTGCTACTACCAATCGTACGTGGACTTGGGTTGGTGCGGCTAGTCCTGAGAATGGTAAATCCTTCTGGATCGGCGATGGTACTAGTGGTTCATCTGTAGGCACTAATTTACCTTATTCCAACTGGGATCCGCTTCTCTCCGAGCCTAATAATACCAATGGTAACGAGGCATATTTACAGTTCACGACAGGTGGTTTGTGGAATGATCTCCCTAATGCACCAGTTAAATTCCTGGATCGTTACAGTCCTGACGGATATTGGATTGAATATGGTACCGCTTCGGGTACCGACGACTCAGGGGGCACTCGCGACACTATTTCACTTACCCCTGCGTCGGCTCTAGACTTGGTTTTCTATGATCCGGCTAGTGGCAAAGTGAGCTTTGCATTTGTTGGAACTAATAATACGATCGTTAGTGAAGGATTAACGGGCGATACGCCTGCACTGACGAACAATGCTTCATTGGCAACGCCAGAATTTGGCTCAGATTGGAGAATGGTATCTGCCAGTATCGACGTTGATAAAGATAATGTAAAAGATATTATCGTTGCTAGGAAAAGCACTAATCAAGTCGTTGTGTTCTTCGGAGAGGCTCGAACCGGATCTACAAGAGAGTACGCCTACACTCGATCGGCACCAGTAATCTTTAATAGTGTACCTGTTGCTCCGGGTACTGATTGGACGCTCAGTTTTGCATCCAATAAAATTGGAACTAACGACAGTCCAGGTCTTTTTTGGTTTAATAACAAAATCGGTATTTCTGCAATTTGGACTCTCAAGCCTGTTACAACTGCTGGTGTGACAGTCGTAGGACTTGAAACCTCTGGCGTCATTTTTACTGCTGGTGCAAACTCTGGTTGGATTGCGATCGGCGATGGCGAATTTAACCAAAGTACTGCAACTCGAGAAGTATTTTGGATGAATGAGAAAAGCTCTCAAATTGTTACATGGTCCTTGAATGGTGCTTCGAGAGCTATTGCTTCCAGCAGATTGGCATGGGATGGGTTAGTTTCGACTTCTGTCTTTAAAGTTGTTGGTATCTCTAGTATTAACGCGACGGTCAACGACAATATCATCTGGCAAACTGGGTCCACAATCGCTGTCTGGAATATGAATGATGGTGCCTATTCCGCTACGGGTTCTGTTGCACTTTCGATTACGGCGATCGATCGTGTCAAAGGTGTATTTGACACCGATGGCGATGGCATCCTTGATCTAGTCGCTCAGAATGATGGTAATGGGACGATCGCAGCCTATTCACTAACTGCTAATTTCGCACTGAAAAATACTTCAACTCCTCGGACTCAGTACGCTTCCAACAACCCAGCAGGCTATCGTCCGGCAAAGGGTGGACTTAATGGTTCTCAGCTCGAATTGGTGAACGTTGCTCAATACGATTCTCCTATAAC
>JANXNM010000387.1 GCA_025354065.1 Synechococcales cyanobacterium 340R_concoct_173_sub
CATCAAATCATCAACATTTTTATAATCTTTCAACAACTCGTCAATTAGTTCAGGTCGGAAGGTCATTATTCAGCGCCTCGGTTCACTAGTTTATTAGATCATCTCTTTTGACCTTTGACACAAACTATTTTACAGTCCCCCCATTTTCAATGATGAAGGAGATTAATCTAGATTTTTCAGGTGATACAAAACAAACAATTCTTTCTCAGTAAGTAGAACTCAATTTAGGGATTACATTCTAAATATTGATGTTCCATATCCTAAAGCAATTTTACAATATTAACCATCTTTTGTAAGATTCAGCTATTATGTAAATTATCTATCAATTGATGTAATGCTTATTCTTTAATTAAATACTTTCCTATCCCCTATTCTGATGGTTAATTCTAATCTCTCTAATCAACAAATTATCGATCGGTGGCTACAAGACTATGCCCGTAGTTCCCGCTACACCTACACTTACAGCTATGAATTCCTTATGGAGGTCGTTAACGCTAAGGCTTTAGACCAGTTGACGGCGATCGATATTCAGAACGTGCAAGCTGAGATTTTACGCATTCCTCAAGACCAAGATACAAAGAAAACGGCCAGTCTCGCCAGACTCAGGAGCATTGGCATCCGATCGTTGCTTAAATTTATGTTTGAGGAAAACATCCATTCTAAGGATTTGTCTGAGTTAATCACGGTCGAGCATCCTAGAGGAAAGAAAGGAGAACGGCCTGACAAGCAGATTCGATTTCAGTTAGTGGAGATGATGCACTTAAACGGGCTATCCACGAAACAACAGATTTTATTTTGGTTAGTGGCTTTTGTTAGATTACCAATCGATCGCATAATGGAGTTAACTTGGTCTGATTTTGATATGGCTGAAACTATTATTTGCATCACGGGCAAAGATGATGAAATTACACAAGTTTCCTTAGACACAAAAATATGGAATCAACTGCTAAATTTGAAACCAACAGGCGGTTATCTTTTTGATTCTGTGTTCGACTATGACGATCGCAGAGCGGTCGATAAAGCACTTAAAACGATCGGGTTTGAAAAAGGGTTAAAGGCACTCAGCAGACGAAATCCTCAACTTATTTTGACTCCTATCTATAGTTTATTTTCCTAATTAATCATGACCAATCTACCCACGATCGAACTCGAAGATGACCAAGATAGAGACTATATGGTCCTTTGCTATGATGGACAACGCCTAGATTTAGAAGAGTTTATCTATCAACCTCAAAATCTTTATCAATTGACCCATCAAGCGACTAAAGAGAAAAAGTTGTTTTGGGTAGTAGGCTATGAACTGCCTAATTTAGAAATAGTAAAGGATGATGTTCAGATTAATTTACTGTTACGAGCAGTCAAGAATAGTCGGGGCAAGCTCATGGCGAGTTCTGAACTGACGGCCTATGATTTTCCAGCTTGTTTAGATGATGTTTTATCGCCTGATGATTGGGCGATAGCAGTACTCAATGATAAAGTCATTTTCCCTAGAGTCCAGAAGAAACCAACACTTCTAACCATTCACAAAAATGACACACCCATTACCAAGTCACCGATCAACCTTAGTAAAACATCTCTAGGGCAATCTCCTAAACAAATCCAGATCCCCAAAGTCCTTCCGGCTTTAGAAGAACGATCGCAGCCCGAAGTTAATGTCTTTTGGGTCAGACGAGATGATGCACAGCGAGTGAATCGAATTCTTCTTAAATGGGTTGAAATCTCCGCACAAAATCCATCCGAACATCTTCGCTGGTCGATAGAGA
>JANXNM010000390.1 GCA_025354065.1 Synechococcales cyanobacterium 340R_concoct_173_sub
GGTTGATTGATCATCACATACGCAATACCCAAACTATTATTGCAGAGTGCTTGGCTGGCCCGATCGTCCTGACTAGCCGCCAATTTTAAGCCTTGCGTCAATTGAGAAATCGGAATCTCAGCACTATCCTCATCAAGGCAATCGAATTGTCTAGCCCGCAAAATTTCACTGTAGCCCGTATTCGCCAACGCATTCGCTTGACCCAAGGCATCACCCATTTGCCTTGCTAAAATCAATGCCTGCTGTGCATATCGAAGCGCTTCATCATAGTCCTTTGCGAGGGCGAATGTACGGCTGAGATGATTGAGATTTGCAATGGCACAGGGATAGTCTTCAGCAGCTTGGGCAATCTCTAGGGCTTGTTTATGAAAAGCAACAGCACTGTCAGTATACTTTGCGACCTGCTGCGAATACCCAATTAACGTTAAAATTCGGGCTTTTTCTTGGGTTTTATCGACTTGCCGAAGTGGCTCATCTAAATAGGTCAATAAATCATTCAAACTACCTTGAGACAGCAATGAAACCATTCCACCATAAAGTGGGAAATAAGTCTTTTGTGAGAAACTTCGTAGTAATTGTAAGACTATTTGAAAACTGACAGTCTGTAAACTCGGACGCAACGTGGCAAAATGACTAGAAAGTTGACTCCACAATACCGTAAATGTCAAAAAGGTCGAAATACAGAGTTGCCGTCCACCTTTTGAATTATAAGGTTGGGTTTCCGCCCAAGCGACTAATCCGCGCTGACTCGTCAATAAAACAATTGCTAATTCAACCCAATCACTATCACTGATATCACTTTTCCAATCACTTATAGTCAATTCAGTATTATTCAATAAAGCAAACAAAGAAGCAGGTGTGTCACTTTTAACTGTCTTGGACCATAATCCCCAAGGTCCGATCGATTCAGATTGATTCTCAAACCCTAAATTAGATGATTTCTCAAACATCCATTGAACTAAACTGAGTTCTAAATTCTTCCACGATGCCAGTCCACGGGGAATTCCTTGGGCGATGGCTTTTAATGTCTCACTTCCCGCTGCCATACTGGTTAGACGAATGGCCAGTTGCTGCTGCTGATCGAGCGTTAGTCGGCTGGGATGGTTGGGATCAATGGTGTGCAGCCATGCCGCGAGTTGATCCTCTGGTTTTGCACCCAAAATCTCGCTAATGGCCGCTGCGATCGCACCTGTTCTCTGTTGTTCGGTTTGATACCGTTGCCATTCGGCTTGGATTGTTTTTAGGGCGCGCTGTTGACGAATAGCTTTGGCTTGTTTGAGATCGTCGTCAGAGTCTAGGTTTTGGGCAATGATTTCACGACGATCGCTTAGGCACTGATCAAAGAGTTCATCGGTTCCTGTTTCAAATTCCTGAACAATCCGATCGTAAATCTGAAATGTGCCGCGAATT
>JANXNM010000429.1 GCA_025354065.1 Synechococcales cyanobacterium 340R_concoct_173_sub
GTAAATGGCACCAGCCCCGCAACCTTGTAGCCCAGACCATTTAAATAGCTGTAGGCCCCAAAGGGAAAGCCTGTGCTGGTTCCCAAGAGTTCGCTCCCCAAGGACAGCACCACCGCAGGCACCATGAAGCCTAGCCAGCGCTTTGTCCCTAGGACTTGGTAGGCATACAGGGACATCACAATTGCCCCTAGGACAATGTATACAACACCCCCGCCAGACATGCTGTAGCCGAATGCCTGCTGGCCAATGGCTGGAAGGGCTGCAATGATTTCTGGACTGGGCAGAACAATCAGTAGGCCCGCGAGTCCAAATGCTAGAGAGACACTATGACCCACTAAGCTTGCTCGCTCTGCGATCGCAAGTTTTTGCATATCTTATTTCTCCTTGGAGGGGTGTCGATGAACGGTGACTGGCTCTTAGTTTACGAATCTTTATGAAAAAAAAGTAACAATTTCTCAAATAAATTTATGTTTGAACAGATTTATTTGGGATTGCTGAAACGAATTGCAAAATTCCCAGCCAAATCAATGGGGTTGTGTCTGCAATCCTGAGCCAAGTGACAGTAGGGATTGTGATGAAATCGGTACTTACGAACGAAATTGTACCGTAATGCTTCGCTAAAATCTGTTTTACAAGGGTCAATTCCCTACCTTAATTTGGTCTGAAATCCTATAGTGCCCAAAACCTGCGCCGTTCCAGCAATGGCGATACACTAGAAATCGTCGCATAAAATTTACCTACATAATTGACCTGCGGATTCTACGAAAGATCACCCCATGGAACATCTAGCATGATTGCACGACGAGATTTTTTAAGGTTGGCGGGCGGGGCGGGACTGAGCCTTGGGCTGACGGGGTGTGCTTCGGCGGATCTGGGAAATTTGGTTGGGATGGCGACGGAAGGATTTAATCAGTCGATCGAAGCCCTGTTATTAAAGCAGTCGCCTGTGCCTGAGTTTGCCCTTAGCCGAATACAGCCCGCCGATCTGATTGTGAATGGGTTTTCTAACTATGCCCCGGCGATCGACCCGAGTACCTTTCGGTTGACTCTAGATGGCGATGTAGTCAAGCCCTTAAATTTATCAATGGAGGATTTGTATAAGCTCTCTAAGAAATCCATGGTAATTCGTCATGTGTGCGTCGAGGGCTGGGCGGCTATTGTGCAATGGGCTGGCGT
>JANXNM010000434.1 GCA_025354065.1 Synechococcales cyanobacterium 340R_concoct_173_sub
CGCCCAGCCTAAATTTGATTGCAAACAAAACACATCATGTTCATAGGCCCAATCTTCACGCAAATCATAAGCCAACATTGCAGGGCAAATTGTTCTCAAGGGTTTAGGGCGCTGGGCTGCTGCATAGAGTTGGGTCATCCCTTGATAGGAAAAACCATACATTCCCACCAAACCATTACTATGCGGTAAATTCGCTGCCCACATCACCGCATCATAACCATCTTCAATCTCAGATTCAAATAGGGAAAAGACTCCTTCAGACGTGCCTCGTCCCCGCACATCTTGAATCACCACAATATAGCCCTGCGCCGCATACCAACTGGGATGGGCATAGACAACTGTAGAGGCGATCGATCGTCCATACGGTTGACGCATCAACAATACCGGAAATGTTTGGCCTGGTTCAATTAGCGTCGGCAAATATACATCTGCATCTAGACGGACTCCATCTCGGGTTTTCATTGAAACATAATTCATTAAATAAGTTTTCATTTAGATAGTACTTTCCTGATATTGGTCGCAAGATTAGCAGCATTTATCCCACGTATTCAATCATCCACTAAATCTGATGGGAATTGAAGCATAAGTGATGGATTTTATAGTTTGTATTTGAGGATGGATCTGTTGTGATAGACCAAACCTTGCAAGCAGGGGAGCAATTATCTTCTATCAATCTACGGTAACTTGGTCGGGATTAAGATGATTTAGTAGACAAACTCCAAAAGGGTCTGCTAGGATAGCCACCAGCAACAAACAACGGTATCCCGATGGAATTACCGTAGATTAATAGGAGATAAGCAATGTATTTTATTCGTCAACTCAAGGCAAACCCTGTGAAATCTGTACTGTCCCGTCGGCAATTTGCCATGGTTCTATTGGGATTAGTCGTAAGTAGCGGAGTGGTCGCTTGCGGTGGGGGAAGTACGGGTAATTCAGCCACTCAAGCAGGCAGTGGGAATCCGTCTGAGGTATCTTTGACCTTGGTGTCCTTCGCTGTCACCAAAGCGGCATATGAGGGAATTCTGCCAAAATTTGCGGCAAAATGGGAAAAGGAAACAGGACAAAAAATCAAATTTAATCAAAGTTACGGTGGATCCGGTTCTCAAGCAAGGGCTGTTATTGATGGATTAGAGGCCGACGTGGTTCATCTAGCCTTGGGGTTAGATACTAATAAAATTCAGAAGGAAGGTCTGATTGATGCAGGGTGGGAGAAGAAATTTCCTAACGATAGTGTGGTCTCCAAATCTGTGGCGGCGATCGTGACCCGCGAAGGCAATCCTAAGGGCATTAAAGATTTCTCAGATTTGAGCAAGGATGGAGTGTCGTGGATCACAGCAGATCCCAAAACGTCTGGGATCGCGAGATGGAATTATTTAGCGCTTTGGAATGCGGCAGTAAAGTCTGGTGCTGATGATAAAAAAGCCCAAGAACTAATTACAAAAGCCTATAAAAATGTCCCGATTTTAACGAAAGATGCACGGGAAGCAACCGATGTCTTTTTTAAACAAGGCCAGGGGGATGCGCTGATTAACTATGAAAATGAGGTACTGTTTGCGCAACAAAAAGGTGAAAAGGGGACAATGACTATTCCTGGAGTCAATATCTCGATCGACAATCCCGTTGCCATTGTCGATAAGGTGGTAAATAAAAAGGGAACTCGAAAAGTAGCAGAGGCCTTTGTCCAATATCTGTTTTCACCAGAAGCCCAAGCCGAGTTTGCTAAAGTAGGATTCCGCCCTGTGGATCCCACGATCGCAAGCGCACCCGAAAACATCTCAAAATTCCCTAAAATTCAAACCTTAGCAACCGTGAAGGATTTTCAGGGTTGGAGCGCTGTCCAAAGCAAATTTTTTGCAGATGGGGCAATCTTTGATCAAATTCAGGCTCAGAAAAAGTAAGTATCATGCAAAAAACAATTCGTATTCAAGTTCCCCAATCTCTCCATCAAGTCCCCGTTATATCAACGCTGACTACCGAATACAAGCTTATTGTTAATATTCGAGGTGCAATCTTGGACCAGAAGGCGATCGGAGGAGGATGGTTTGACTTGCTTTTGGATGGAGAAGATTTAAATCTTAAACAGTCCGTCCTATATCTCAAAGATATAGGAGTGGAAATTTGGAATGAGCATTAGTTCAACGATTGAAAATTTTTCGTCCTTAAGTTATCGACGATCGTAGTCATTGAGTTCAGAAAATTTAGCCCGTCCGATCGGAGAATCTTTTTTACTAGAAAAAGCTACTTTTCGAGACTTTGAAACAGACTTAAACCGCAAGGAATCGCTGGACGACATCTTGGCTCAGTTCACTCGTGGGTCCGGCAGCAACAATACCACCTTTTTGCATAGCGTAGTACCAGTCGGCTTTACGAACAAAATGCAAATGCTGCTCCACTAGCAGAACCGAAATTCCCATAGCTTCTATAACGCGGCGGACTGCATTTTCAATGTCTAAAATAATGGACGGTTGAATGCCTTCTGTGGGTTCATCTAAAACCAACAGTTTCGGTTGACCCATGAGGGCGCGGGCGATCGCAAGTTGCTGTTGCTGTCCGCCGCTTAAATCTCCGCCCATACGAGCTAACATTTTTTTCAAGACGGGAAACAAATCATAGATTTCGTCGGGAACTTTTTGATTTTTGGGTGCACGATCTCCCAATGCTTCCAATCCCAATAACAAATTATCTTGAACTGTGAGTTTGGGAATGATTTCGCGACCTTGGGGGACATAGCCGATGCCAAGACGGGCGCGTTTGTCGGGGGTCAGTTTACCAATGGTTCGCCCTTCAAATTCAATGCTCCCAGTACGGGCTGGAAGTAAGCCCATGACGGTTTTGAGTAATGTTGTTTTACCCACACCATTCCGACCAATCAGGCAGACCATTTGACCGGGATGAATGGTTAAGTCAACGTTACGGAGAATATGACTTTCCCCATAGTAGACATTGAGATTCGATAGATTGAGAGTTGCCTCGCGATCGCCGCTAACAACAGGATTAAGAATGGTTTGGGGTTGCATAGAATTAAATCACAGAATTACAAAATTAATCTTCTTGGTATTAATCTTCTTGGTGTCCGAGGTAAACTTCGATCACACGAGGATCGGATTGAACTTGATCCATAGTGCCTTCGCAGAGGACTGAGCCTTCATGTAGAACGGTGACTTTCTGGGCGATTTGTCTAACAAATTCCATGTCATGTTCAATGACGAGAATAGAATGTTTTTTGGCTAGTTCAATCAGAAGATTGCCGACTTTTTCAGTTTCTTCATCCGTCAGTCCAGCAACGGGTTCATCAACTAACAGTAAATCCGGGGACTGGGCCACGAGCATTCCAATTTCCAAGCGTTGCTTTTCACCGTGGGCCAACAAGGACGCAGGGCTATTGGCTTTCCCCAAGAGTCCGACGATTTCTAGCAATTGAGCAATGTCGTCTTTTTCACCTCCATTTGATTTTGGAAACAATGTTTTGAGTAATGACTTTTGTTGATTGTAGGCGAGGCCCATGTTTTCGCGGACGGAGAGATTGAGATAGACTCGGGGCGTTTGGAATTTGCGTCCGATGCCCATTTTTGCGATCGTATATTCTTTGAATTTGGCAAGATTTTGGCCTTTGAAATGAACCGTGCCTTGGGTGGGTTTGGTTTTGCCTGTGATAGTGTCGAGAAACGTGGTTTTGCCCGCGCCATTGGGTCCGATGATGACACGTAATTCACCGGGATCCATACTAAATGTAAGATTATTTAGGGCTTTAAATCCATCAAAACTAACGGTCAGATTTTCGATCGCTAACAACTTGTCGCTCATAATCTAAGTCCGGGTTATTTTCTAAGCTTGGATAGGTTGAAACTTTGGTTTTACCCGTGAGTTGACGCAGGAGTTCAGGAACATTAGTTGTGAACCAGCCAACAAATCCATCGGGTAATACCGTAACGACGGCCAGAAACAAAGCACCCTGGAAAAACAGCCAAAAGGCTGGATATTGCTCAGACAGCAAACTGCGAGCGAAGTTGACCACTAATGTTCCAAATACTGCACCCACCAATGTGCCTCTTCCGCCTACTGCCACCCAAATGACCATTTCAATGGAGAATGCAATATCCATCGCCTTGGGGGTGATAATGCCAGATTGCACGGTGTACAAGGCTCCAGCGATTCCAGCAAGGCCCGCTGAGACAGCAAAAACCAGGACTTTGAAAACAGTCGGGTCGTAGCCTGTAAACCTGACGCGGGGTTCATCATCGCGAATGGCAATTAACAGTTGACCAAATCTGCCACTCGTCAACCACCGACAAAACCCGTAAGCTAAAGCAAGAAGGACGATCGTAAGGTAATAAAAATTTGCTTGCATCGTCGGCGAACTCATTACCTGACCAAACAAATAGGTCGTGTCGGTTTTGAGTCCATTGGTTCCATTGATTAGCTTTTGTTGGCCATTAAAGAAGTTGAAAAATACAATCAGTGCTGCCTGAGTCAAAATGGAAAAATAGACACCTCGAATTCGATTACGAAATACAAGATAACCTAGTATTGCAGCCACGATCGTAGGCAATAGTACAATAGCGATCGTGGTAAAAAGCAAAGATTCAAAGGGTTTCCAAAGCCAAGGCAAATCGGTCACACCATACAACACCAAGAAATCCGGCAATTGTAATCCAGTGGCACCGGGCGGCGGTTGCAATTGTAAAAACATACCAAATGCATAGCCCCCTAAGGCAAAAAACAATCCATGCCCCAAACTCAAAATTCCCGTATACCCCCAAATCAAGTCAATTCCCAAAGCTGCGATCGCCAAGGCCATAAATCGCCCCAACAATCCCACCCGAAAACTTTGCCCCACTGCATTCAACAAACCAGGAACAACAGTCATCATTAAAATCGCGATCGCAACCACTATCAATATTTCTATTAACAGTCGCGATCGGTTCCGTCTAGGTGTTGTATTCACAAGTAGTTCATGCTCCAAAATTCTGAATTCACCATTCTCAAATCCCTAAGCATCTACAGTCCGACCTTTCTGCGGGAATAACCCCCCCGGTTTGAACTGAAGGAATACGACAATCAGTGCAAAGACCACAACTTTCGCCATAGTTTGCGCACCGAGATCAATGCCGATCGCCTTCGACAAGTCCTGAATAAAGGGAATTTGTCCCGCGAACGTGCCGTAAAGATAACTGGACATCCCGATCACCAGCGCCGCCACAATGCTTCCAACCAGATTTCCAACTCCGCCCACCACGACAACCATGAAGGTATCAATGATGTAGTTCTGTCCTGTGTTTGGCCCCACTGATCCAAGTAAACTCACCGCACAGCCTGCAATACCTGCTAAGCCAGAACCCACAGCAAAGGTCAATGCATCTACTCGATCGGTAGGAATTCCCAAACAAGAACTCATACTTCGATTTTGCGTCACGGCCCGAATTCTTAAGCCCCACTGAGTACGATTGAGGAAGAAATAGACAGCCGCGAGACAAACAATAGTTAATAAAATAATAAAAATTCGCACATAGGAGAATTGCACATCTACAAACCCAAGTTTTAATCCACCCCGCAACCATTGAGGAGCCGTAACATCTTGGTTTTGTGCGCCGAACCAGGGTTTGGTCATTAGCAAACCGTACATATTCCCTAATGCATTGCTTATTTGAAGGGCGATCGTTCCTGCAACCAAACCAATACCAGCCGTACTCACATCACGAAACTTCGCGGGAATGCGTTTGATTCCGATCGTGCCACCCATGAAAAGAGCAATGGCGATCGCAATGCCAATAATGAACTGCCAACTCACACTGCGCACAAACTGCTGCAACATCAAACTCACTCCCCAAGTGGCGAGAAGAGTTTCTAGGGGTCTACCGTAAAGATATCGAATGACGGTGCGTTCGAGTAATAGTCCAAATAATGCGGTGACTATGAAAGCAGCAATTAGTGCAAATAAAATATAACTATCAAACAAGGGCGTTCCTTTAAGAGTGCCTTGCACTAAAACCGTCGTATAAGCACCCAACATCATGAGTTCGCCATGGGCCATATTAATTACACCCATGAGTCCAAAGACGATCGCCAACCCTAATGCAGACAGCAAAAGTACAGAGCCAATACTCACACCACTAAACAAACCATCAACTAATGCAGACCACACAGCAAGGTTCTCCGGGAATAATTAAAATACAGCATTAAATCGTGGTTAACATAGATTCGACCCCCCTGAATCCCCCTTGGTAAGGAGGACTATGAGAATAAGGGAGATGTTTAGAATTATCTTCCGAAATCACTCCAAATCATGCCCCCCTTACCAAGAGGGTTAGGGGATCGAGACTGCGTTACAAGCTAAGCAGCTTTGAACTTACCACCCTTCGCAGGATCGGAATAGTCGCAAGAGAAGCCCTTAGTCTCAGCCACGTATTGGTTCCAAGGCAACGGTTTGACTGCTTCTTTGGTTTCGTAAATGATCTTAAATAGACCCCCTTCAACCACTTCCCCAATTCGTACAAATTTCGAGAGGTGATGATTGGTATTCATCGTGACAGTGCCTTCAGGCGCATCAAAAGTTGCGCCATAGGCCGCCTTCTTAACAGCATCCAGATCGTCGTATTTACCCGCCTTTTTCACCGCTGCGGCCCACATGTAAACCATGATATATGCGGCTTCCATGGGATCGTTGACCACCCGTTTTTCGCCAAACTTCGCTTTGAAGGCGGCAACAAACTTCTTGCTAGTTGGGTTATCTACAGTTTGGAAATAGTTCCAAGCGGCATAGTGACCTTTCAGATATTCCACACCGATTGCTTGAACTTCTTCTTCAGCAATACTGACAGACATGACAGGGTATTTGTCTGGACCCATACCAGATGCCTGCATTTCTTTGAAGAATGCTACATTGGTGTCGCCGTTCAGGGTGTTGTAAATCACGCCGCCATTAGGAAGGGCTGCTTTGATTTTGGCAATGACAGGTTTGACTTCGTTAACACCAAGGGGAATGTAGTCTTCTCCCAGTGTTTTGCCACCTTTTGCGGCAAGCTGAGCTTTAATGATGGTGTTAGCAGTGCGAGGGAAAACGTAATCCGAACCCACTAAGAAGAATTCTTTACCTTTCTTTTCCAATAACCAATCCACAGATGGCTCGATTTGTTGGTTAGGAGCCGCTCCGGTGTAAAACACATTGTTAGAGCATTCTTGACCTTCATACTGAACGGGATACCAAAGCAGGTGCTTCTTCGCTTCAAACACAGGTAAGACCGCTTTACGGCTAGCAGAGGTCCAGCAGCCGAAGACGGTAGCAACTTTATCTTGATCGATCAATTTTTTCGCTTTCTCAGCAAACGTCGGCCAATCGGACTGACCATCTTCGGTGATTGCTACGATCTGTTTCCCGAGGACTCCGCCTGCTTTGTTGATCTCTTCGATCGCAAGGTTTTCCGCATCGACCACACTCTTTTCAGAGATAGACATCGTGCCAGTTAAAGAATGTAAAATTCCAACCTTGATGACATCGCCCGCTGGTGCGCTTGAGGTGGACGTGCCCGGTGCTGTAGATGCCACGGGTGTGGGTGCCGTTGCACAGGACTTGAGCAGTAAGCTCCCTGCGATCGTGGACCCAAACAATAAAAACTCACGCCGCCCAAACTTATTATTCATCTGACAAAATCCTCACAAAAAATCGAACCATTAAATCTCAGTTTAAACTTGATCAAAAATCTCTCAAGTTACATTTCACAGATGCTAGAAGTTCATCTAAAGAGTGAGTGTATCTTAATATACAAAATAAGGACTCATTAAATAAAAATTATAACGAAAGTACGAATTAGACTACCTAAAATCCTGTGTGGACAAGGTTTCTACCGATTTAGAGTAAAGGATACAGACATTAAAAAGACTTGTGTTGAACTATTGACACGATTTTCGGGAATCTTCAGAAATCTATAGTGAGTTGCACATGGGGCGTTCATCAATCCAAATCAGATCATCACCCGATCGGAGAATGCACCGTCACCAACTTCGTCCCATCAGGAAAAGTCGCTTCCACCTGAACATCGTCAATCATTTCTCCAATACCATCCATGACATCATCCCGCGTCAGCAACGTCGTACCATACGTCATCAACTCCGACACCGTCCGCCCTTCCCGTGCACCTTCGAGAATCGCCGCTGAAATGTAAGCGATCGCCTCCGGGTAATTTAATTTCAGCCCCTTTGCCTTACGCCGTTCAGCCACCATTCCAGCCGTAAAAATTAACAATTTATCTTTTTCTTGGGGAGTTAATTGCATAGGTTCTTCGATCGTAGATTTGCAAATTTTTATAGATCAGGTTGTCAATGCGAAATACTTACTTATTTCTAATACCACAGCCGGGGTAACGGTGGCATCTTTCCATTGCGGAATTGCCGAATCACTCGCCACAATGCTACAAACGCATGTCGCGCCTCCTGACTAGAACTCCCTCGATACCGACAAATCATCCCCTTCAGTCCCCGTGTCAATCCAACAGTCATCGCAGGAACTCCAGATTGGTGCAAGGCATGACGTAACTCTAAAGATAGATCGTCACTTGAATCAAGCCCCACCAACGCAAACGTCCCCACCACTGGAAAACCATTTAAACCATGGACGTTTTGCAATATTTCAGGATTTCCGGGTAAATGCTGCCGATCGATCAACAACGGTCTACTGCCTTGCCACACCTCTACATCCGATCGCCAATCTCCCACATCAAAACATTCTCCCCTTGCGGTCCGCCCAAATCGCGTAATATCCCACAACAAAGCCACAGCCCCCGGCTCAATATTGATGCGGAGTTGCTGATGGTATTTTGCGGCATTAAATACAATAGTCTCCTGAGGAAACCACTCCACATAGCTCTCTGCATCTAATTGAATTTTTGTAGTTTGACGACAAGTTGGGCCGATCGATCGATAGACCTTAGTGGCTGCCGGAGTCGTGATTAGGACTTGACTTTGGGGGTGGAGGTGAATATTTTGGATCAACTCATCGCCGCCCACCATGCCGCCTGCGGTGTGAACTACGGTGGAGTAGCAGATTAATCGACCTTCGGGATAGTGAGGCCGTTGGACGCGCAGGGGAGCTTGAGTTTGAACATGAATGGGACGAGTTTCGCCGTTTTGATGAGCATAAGTCAGGTCTAATTGACCCCGCCAAGGCGATCGGACAACGATCGATAATGCATGTGGCAACTCATTCGATAATTCAGTGGAAGGGAACATAGCGAAGCATTTGAAGCATTTCAGAGAGTCCTGAATATTTTATGGAATATTCTTAGATTCAAAGTACTAGAAATTATGGCTTAATTAATAAAACTGATACGAAACAAAACAAGAATCACAACTATGACTGTATTGACAGAACGTCAGAATGCCGATCCCCAAGCTGAAGTGGTTGGGACACTACTACTCACCGCTGACGAACGCACCCGATCGCGCTATCGTCATGACCTTCCTAATGATTTCACCATCTATTTACAATTGCCCCGTGGCACGGTATTGAAAGAAGGTGATTTATTACGATCGGATGATGGCAACGATCTTTTTCGCATCAAAGCCAAACCGGAACCTGTCCTGACTGTTACGGCTTCCACACCCTTGAATCTAATGCTCGCGGTTTACCATTTAGCGAATCGTCACGTCCCACTCGAAGTAACCGCAACCTATCTGCGCCTCGCCCCCGATCCCGTTTTAAAATCACTTCTGATTGAGCAACTCCAAACCCAAGTCACTGAAGAAGTCGCCCCCTTTTGTCCCCAAGCCGGAGCCTACCAAGCCCATGGACATAAACATGAGCATAGCCATTCTCATGATTCACACCACCACGATCATTCCCACTAAATCCTGTGCAAAATTCACTTTATCTAACTCCAGAGTCATTATTAAGACTTCAACAATTAGCAAGTCCTATTTTGCCCGTCGGGAGTTATAGCTATTCCGAAGGACTCGAATTACTAGTTGAGACGGGTGCTATTTCAAATGCAGATACATTAAAAGATTGGTTGATACAAGAATTGAAATTCGGGAGTTTTCCGATCGATGGCGCAATTCTTTGCAGGGCTTATGGTGCACTGGGATCAAATAATTGGGAGCAGCTTACCTATTGGAACCATTGGTGGTCTGCGGCACGCGAAACTCATGAATTACGACAACAAAGTTGGAAAATGGGGCAAT
>JANXNM010000444.1 GCA_025354065.1 Synechococcales cyanobacterium 340R_concoct_173_sub
TGTGAGTCTATTTTTACGTTGAATCAGTCAATGGTTTTACGCAGGTTGGGAAAATTGAGTACGGAAACGATCGATCGGATTAACAATTGTTTGGTTGCAGCGTTGTCACTTTGAGGATGATCGATCGCACCCACACTAAATGATCGTTCGTTCTCTAGATCCGATCGCCCTAAATCTCCCTAATCAATTTCCTGCTCAGTATATAATTGAAGCTTCTCTTCGAGAGTCTGCTGTGCTTCAAGTAGAGATTTGATTACGCTGCACTCATTAGTATTATCGTCACACAACAGATTCTCTTTTGCAAAACCATCAGGATTTTTAAAGTAACTAACGAGAAGTAAACCTAGTTCCTTGTTTATAAACAAAAAGACAGGAAGCAACTCATCGTCAGGAACATAAACTCCAAATTGCTCCATAGCCTCATCAGCTACATTCTCCCCCATTGCGTATTGACCTGCCAAACGAAGTTGACTTCCTTGAAACTTACGCCCTAACCGTATAATTGCATCAAGGGCATACCAGTCTTGTGGAAGTGCAGAACAAGTCAGCTCATGCCATAGCTGTTCATCAGGTTCTAACAAAGGTAAGAAAATAGAGCATACTTTACGCTTTGCAATCCATTCCCCTTTCTTGTTTTGAGAGAAGCATGAATTCAAATACCAACCGCGTCTACGCTCACGAAATAAACAATTAATTTGGTTCTCTTCTCCCAAATGCCACTCAATTAAACGAATTGGTTCATTCGCATAATTATCTTCACACATCCTGATGATATCAGAGACATTATCTTCCTTCCCAGTAGGACTAATTGGAGGTGGTTCATTTTCAGGTATTTCTGGAGGATCTTTCTCGACTGTTATGACAATGGGGGGATCGATCGACTTCCCCTTCTTCGCTTGAACCCTCGAATAAGCCTGTATCGCCCTCAAATCTTGTCCTTGTGTCGCCGCAATCACCCGAATCCAAAGCTGTTCAGCAATCTCCAGCGTCTCCTCCAACTCCGCTTCCTGGGCCTCACTTCTGAGCAAAGCAACATCTCGATCCGTCGCAAACTCAGGCAATAAAATTAAATACGACTTTTGTCGAGGCTCCACGTAAGTTGCAGGAATTTGCTCCGGTTTTTGATGATACTTACAAATCTGTGGAACTCGGCGCTGCAAATACAAATCCAACCGTTCCACCGTCGCACAATTACGTTCTCCCGGCATTTGCAACGCTTCAAGCAACGCCGCAGTAAAAGCACCCTGCTTCAACGCCTCAATTTCGTA
>JANXNM010000519.1 GCA_025354065.1 Synechococcales cyanobacterium 340R_concoct_173_sub
CGATCGGTTTCCTTGGTCCGAGTATCACTCACGGTGATGACAGCGCAGGTGATGACGGGAAGACTGCGATCGGGATGGGGCTGAGTCATAAGGGATTACGAGTCTTCTTTTTTCGTTAGACCTAAGCCATTTTTCTCAGAGTAGCGATCCATAAACCGGATGAACCGATCCCAACCTTCGGGCGATCGAATAATATAAAGTGCTTCTAAGGCAAACGGTTGACCATTTACGAACCGTGCATTCACGTCTTTGGTAGACATTTCACCTTCTTCATCCACCATGTACAGCCCGCTGATGCCGTCAACGTTTTCGCCCGTCAGTGCCTTCGGATTTTCAAAAACAAATGACGCGGTGCCCTTTGCTCCGTCTTTGCTGCGGGTGAGCTTAATGGTCGGCACGACTGGTTCGTCAACGCCGGGGTAAAACTGCATAGTGGCCATAATTTTACGATGTGCGATATTTAATAATGGAGCGTCTTGTTCCTAGAGCCTTACTCTTGGCAAGATGTCTCATTCTCCCATCAAACCGTACTTGCGATGCCATTAGATGTAAGATTTCTGACCTTGTTTTTACTCTTAATTCTTGAGCCTCAAAGAATTAGCACCTTAAGTGCTTACGTCTCTCTGGTGTAGGATAGAAGGTGATTTTGAAGTCATTTCTCACCTATGCCGACCCCACCACCAAAAGAAACCATCAGCGATGATCCAACTCGCCAGCCTCCCACTCCTTTACGCTGCATATTAGGGGCGATCGTGGCTGGATTTATTGCATCTTTAATGTGGAAATTGACCAATTCGATCGCCATTAGTTTTGCCAGCACCCCCATTGATTCGCCGAATATGATTGTTGTTCGGATGTCCACCGCCGTCAGAACCTTGGTAGTTGGGATGAGTTCTCTGGGAACTGGGATTTTTGCGTTGGCGGCTGTCGGGTTAACCGGGTTAGCAATTCAATTAGTTTTAACTAAACCACAACAGGAAGAAGCTGAATGACAGTAGGCGTTTGGGTATTGGGCGATCAACTTTGGT
>JANXNM010000524.1 GCA_025354065.1 Synechococcales cyanobacterium 340R_concoct_173_sub
ACCAATAGCGTTACGATCGGCATCAAATTGTCTACTAACATTCCCGGTTCTAAGGCAGGGGCTTCCAGTTGGGGAGTTGCCACAAATGCCCGAAGTAAATGAATCGCCATCAGGCAAGACAACCCGCACATAAGCCATAGACCATAGGTAACCGTATGGACCAGGTACATCGAACCCCAAGCCCCGGTTAACAGAAACGCAGACTTAAATCGTCGCCCTTCAAATCCATCATCTAAAGGCGACGACTTAAAACAACTTTCACCGTCTAGATCTATCCCATCTCCCAATAAATCAGGGAGATGGATTGCACCGTAGTTAGACCCCTGCGAGGAATCGTTTTCGGGCCAGGAATTCTCCGACATAGGTAACACTATTCAACACCCAGTACTTGTCGATACCCTTAAAGAAACTTGGAATCAGGTAGCACCATACAGTACAGCCTTCGCAGACGGCCAGTTGACCCTGGCTCTGACGAAATTCCTCAACTTCTTCTGACTCTCTGTACAGGTTGTAGAGGTTTCCCGCAATGGGTAATCCTTTCTGTGCAAAGTGATAACAAGGCAACAGCAGCTCATCATTTGGAGAGATTGCAATGACCGCATCTACTGCCTTACAGCGTGGATTTTTGGTGTCATTACCGCCTGCTTCGATAAAAGCCAGTGCCGCTTTATTGTATCCGACGACGCTGCCAAACTTCCGGGCAACTTCCTCAATCTTCTGCACCATTTCGGCGTTGGGATTCTTTTTTGAGTTGTAGTTGGAATAGGCGGTGAAGGCTGGATTCATCCAAACTCGGGCACCCAATTCACGAGCTAGCTTGGCTACTTCATCGAGTCGATCGAAGTTCTGGGCAGTCACCGTGTGGTTTAACACTGGATACTCACCCAATTCTTTAGCGAGTTTTACCGATTCCACCAACGTGTCAAAAATAGCCACGCCTCGGGATTGATTATGGGTTTCTGCATCTCCGCCATCTAGAGAGAAGTTTAGGAAGTCCACCAGTCCCTGCATTTCCCTTGCTCGCTTGGGATAGAGAATAGTGTTGGTGGTCATGCTGGTGGTGAAGCCAAGGCGCTTAGCTTCTGCATAAATCTGGGGAGCCTCAGCTTTAAGAAGCGGTTCGCCGCCCGTAAAGTCAATATATTTCACTCCGAGCCGCTTGAGATCGTGCAGATTCTTTTTGATGGTCTCAAAATCTGCTTCCTTCTTCGGCTCTAAGGCCCAGATATCACAAAAGTGACATCGGGCATTACAACGATAGGTCAAGTAATAATTAGCAACGAGGGGGACTCCCATAATGTTTAGCTGAGATTCTCCAGAATGGTTTGGCGTAAGTCATCTAGACGATACGGCTAGATCGTCCCATAACACAAGTAGTTGGGTCAGTTAGTTTTATCCTAAGGGGTATTTGCCTCGTAGGACCGCGTGGATACGATCGCTACCTGATGCGGGAAAGCCCTGGCGATCGCCCGAATCTTCTGGTTTGCCCCACCCCAGTTCCAGAATAATTTCCAATGTTTTATCTTGGCCTTGATGGCAAAGTTTGGCCCATTGGCTGCGGTAATAAATCCGAGCAACATCGTCTAGAGTAGCTCTCTGGAAGACTTTGCCGCCCTGCAACCCGAGAAAAAGATCTAACCCTGCGATCGCCTGTTGCCAGAAGACCGTAACAGGCGATTTCATTTGGGACAGAAGTACCAAGTCGGAATCTAGGCTAGCCAACTGTTCATGAATGGTGGGAAATCGCATCGATCGCCCCCATAATGTGACGTTCTCCCAGACAATGCCTGAGATGTTATTAGCCTTTTGATA
>JANXNM010000584.1 GCA_025354065.1 Synechococcales cyanobacterium 340R_concoct_173_sub
GTCATCCCACAGAACTGGAACCGTAGCTCGACCAGAATAATTTGGAACTGCCGATCGATACAGATCCATTAATCGGTGGCCATGGCGATCGGGGGTTGCCAATAGCCAGCCTCCATTTTCGGGAGAGGGGAGAGTGAGAGATACCGAAATCACGCTTTCCAAACCTTTCAAGGCCCGAACTAGCAACGTGCGATGTGCCCATGGACAACTCATCCCAACAAATAGCCGATAGCGTCCAGCTTGGGCCGGGTAGCGCGAATCGGCATTGATAACTTGGCGAAATGCACTTTCAGGTCGGAGATATTTTCCATCTGTGCTGCGAGGTGCAAGCTGTGCCATCATAATTTGCCACAGAGTGGTCCAGGTGAAACGCCCGAGTTGAATGATAGATGAGATCGGTAGATTTTTTGGCATAGTTTGGCCGACTATTAGGCTTCTAGGAGTCTCTGATTCATCTACTATATTTCGATTTCGATTAAGGCAGCCTCCGATCGCTAGTTCATCTAGGATACGGATAGAACTTCAAATGGTTTGATTAGATTTACCAAGATACCCGATCGCCTTCTCATCGGTTCTAATTTTTGCCGTTCTATCTGTAAAAGCAAGTTGTAAAAGCAAGCGGGGACTCGATCGAAACAATTCTCCTTTCCTCAAACTCACCACCCGATCGGTAATTCTCAGTAGACGATCGTCCCCTATAGCGGCACAATGATAGAATTTCCTACCGTCTGCCCAAGAGAGAACCCAATGTTAGAAGCTTACCGTAGTCATCTTGCCGATCGTGCCAGCCAAGGCGTGCCAGCATTGCCCTTATCTGCTGAGCAAACGGCTGAATTGTGTGAATTACTACAAAAGCCGCCCGCTGGAGAAGAACAATTTTTAGTGGAATTATTGCGCGATCGTATTCCGCCGGGAGTCGATCAGGCGGCTTATGTGAAAGCTGGATTCTTAGCGGCGATCGCAAAAGGTGAAGTGAGCAGTCCCTTAGTCACCGATGTATATGCCGTAGAATTGCTCGGTACCATGATGGGTGGTTATAACGTCAGTGCGTTAGTTCAACTGATGCAAATTGAAACTGTAACCATTGTAACAGCAGCAACTACAGCATTATGCAAAATAGTACTAGTCTATGATGCCTTTAATGATGTGCAGGAATTAGCCGCAGCAGGCAATGCAAATGCAAAAACAGTAATGCAAGCTTGGGCCGATGCCAAATGGTTTACCGATCG
>JANXNM010000591.1 GCA_025354065.1 Synechococcales cyanobacterium 340R_concoct_173_sub
ACAATTAGTTCGGTTGCAGGAGGAGCAGATCAAGTTGTTGTTTTAGTGAATGATAACTCCACGGGAAATGACAAAATTATTGTTAGAAGTGGAATTAATTCGATCGCAGATCTAAAAGGTAAAAAAGTTGCCGCAGAAGAAGGCACAGTTGATCATTTTCTTCTGATTCAAGGACTCAAAAGAGAAGGTTTAACGGCCAAAGATATTCAATTTGTCCCATTAGAAACAGGTAAAGCAGCAGCGGCGTTTGTTGCAGGACAAGTGGATGCGGTGGCAGTCTTTGCCCCCTTTACGACCCAAGCGCTTAAACTCAAGGGAAGTAAGGAACTATTCAGTTCTAAAGATTTTCCGGGTTCAATTTCTGACCATTTAGTCGTAACTCGGAAATTTCTAGAAACCCATCCCGATAAGGTTCAAGCCATGGTCGATAGCTGGTTTGCCACTCTCGATGCAATCAAGGCCGACCCTGAAGCTTCGATCGCCATTATGTCCAAACGCGGCGGTGTGACTCCCGCAGAATATAAAGAGTACGCTGACGGGACCAAGATTTTCACCATAGAAGAAAACCTAAAAGCGTTTCAGCCAGGGACTGATATGAATTCTTTGCCCTATGCCGCTGAAAAAATGACAGCCTTTCTGACTGAAATTGGCATGGCTAAAACGAAACCTGATCTCACTAAACTCTTTGACGATCGATTTGTTAAAGCCTATGCTGCAAAGCAAAAAAAATAGGCATCTTTGAATATGACTCCATACTTCAAATCACCCTTCTGAAACCATTTGTGAAACCCCTTGTGAAGCGCCCAAAACCCCTTGCGACCCTCCGCCCTAGTGTCTTCTGGCGGCTAGCCGAGGAGATTCCCCAATCCCTCAGTATGAGCTTAACAATAGCTTCCATCGCCATTCCGCTATTGATTTGGTGGCTAGTGACAGAGTTTGCCTCGATCGACCCGAAGTTCTTGCCGTCTCCTGGTTTGGTATGGGCAGCGGCGCTTCGGATGGGGCAATCGGGCGAGCTATGGCAGGATACGATCGCGAGTCTCTGGCGGGTGGGCATTGGGTTTTCACTGTCGATGCTAGTGGCCATTCCGATCGGCATTCTGATGGGGAGTTTTGCAAGTATTCGGGCTTCGCTGGAGGCGTTGTTTGGGCTGATTCGCTATATGCCTGCTCCGGCCTTCATTCCCTTGCTGATTATCTATCAAGGCATTGGAGAAGAACCGAAGATTACGTTGATTTTTATGGGAACGTTTTTCTTTAATTCGCTCATGGTCATGGATACGGTGAAGTTTGTTTCTAAGGATTTGCTCGAAGCGACCTATATGCTTGGTGGAAATCGTTTCCAAACGCTGACGACTGTGATCTTTCCCCATGTCCTTCCCGGCATTCTTGATGCTTGTCGAATCAATCTGGCTGCGGCTTGGCAGTTGGTGATTGTGGCTGAGTTAGTGGCGGCAACGGAAGGGTTGGGACGACGGATTAGTGTTGCAGGTCGTTTTCTCAGAACTGATGAAATCTTTGTGGGCTTAATTGTGATTGGCTTGATTGGTTTAATGTTAGACCTACTATTTCAATATGCAATTCGGGTCATTTGTCGTTGGTCTACTTAAACTTTTGATCTATTTTAAGGCGATCGGTTTTGAATTCACCCCTTTAATTTTCTTAGGAGCGATCGTTATGTTTTTACAAGTTAATCAATTATCCAAACAGTTCGCCACAAAGCAAGGTCCGCTGGCCGTGTTGCAAGATATCAATCTTTCAATTCAAGCAGGGGAGTTTGTTTGTGCTGTGGAGGCTTCTGGATCGGGCAAATCAACCCTACTACGGCAAATTGCGGGATTGGATCAGCCGACATCGGGGGAGGTTCGCATTGCAGGAAATCGCGTCACGAGTCCTGGTCCCGATCGTGGCATGGTGTTTCAGCATTACACGCTCTATCCCTGGATGACAGTTCAACAAAATACAGAATTTGGGCTTAAACTACAGGGCATTTCTAAGAAAGAACGGCGGGAACGAGCGAGCTATTTTCTGCAAGTGGTGGGACTAGAAAAATTTGCAAAAGCTCTACCTCGTGAACTTTCCGGTGGGATGAAGCAGCGAGTCGCGATCGCCCGATCCTTGGTGTCAGAACCGACGATGTTACTGATGGATGAACCCTTTGGGGCGCTGGATGTTCATACCCGAGAAACCATGCATCAATTTATGCGGGAGTTGTGGGAACGGAC